>JBASAI010000139.1:0-11942 GCA_049650525.1 Arcobacteraceae bacterium | reverse complement strand
AAGTATCGTTAAATTGTTTAAAAAAGTCTATATCCATCATAACAAATGCACTTTGCCAATTATTTTGTTTTGTAACAATAATCAATTCATCTAAAATATTATCAAAATATTTTCTATTATAAAGCTCCGTTAACCCATCAGTGATAGAATCTGATTTATATTTATCTACTAAATATTCCATTTTATTATTATTTTTAATGGTGATAAAAATGATACTCAAAATAAATATAACTATAAAAGTGATTATAAATATTTGATTATAAAAAAGATAATTATTAACCGTTTCATATTGTATCAGAAAATCTTTTCTTTCTGATGAAGCAGATGAAACTTCATATTTAATCAATAAGTCAATTTGATTGATTATATATTTATAAAATTGTTTATTTTGTTTCTTAAGTGATATTTTTATTTGGTTATTTATCTTTTGTACGACTTTTCTTTCTGTCTCTGATTTATACTGAGTATTGTAATAATTCCAATTATCGATTATGATCTTCTTGCTTTTACTAAACGATTTGGGGTTTAGAATTATTTTATTGTATTCTTCTTTAATAATATGAAGTTTATGCACGGGAATAAAATTTCCAAAATATATACTATCTATTTTATTTTTAAGTCTCTCAATCTCTGAAGAGAATAAGAAACTAATATAGACTAGCGATATCAGTACCATAATTGGAAGTAAAAAGAGTTTATAATTTATTTTCATAATCTACTTCTTGTATTATTTGCATAATCTACTATAAGATCAGCAATTTCATCAAGATGACATATTTTTCTAACCGCTCCTGCTTTAATCGCCTGTGCTGGCATACCAAAAACGACACAACTTTCTTCATTTTGAGCTACTGTATAGGCATTATTTTTATATAAGTCAAGCATTCCTACTGTTCCATCATCTCCCATACCTGTCATAATAATTGCCATAGCAGCAGAACCAGCACTATTATTGAGACTTCGAAACATTAAATTTACACTAGGTTTATGTCTACTGATTTTAACTATATCTAATAATCTACCAACATAGTCATTACCTACTTTTATAATTTCAAGATGCATATTTCCAGGTGCCAAATAGGCATGACCTTTTTGGAGAATAGTGTCTTCTTGTACCTCAGTTACCGTAACTTTCGAATAGGTATTAAGTCGTTGTGCAAAAGAACTTGAAAACCCAAATGGAATATGCTGTGTGATTACAATTGGAGGCAATGCAGATGGAAGTTTTCTAAAAACGGCTAGTAATGATTCTACTCCACCTGTAGACGAACCAATTGCAATAATTTTATTCCCAGGAATAATAGCTGGTAAACTTTTATAAACTTCATCTGGGTGTACTTTATGTTCTACAAGTTTAGTCGAAAGATCAATTTTTTTTATTTGTTCAGAAATTGGTTTTATAGGTTTTGGTTTTTTTAAAGTATACCGTTTCAACAAAAAAGTTAAACTCAATAAAGTTTCTTTAATTCTATCATTAAATAAAGACATAGATTCGCCTACAGCCGGTTTGGCAATATATCCAACAGCTCCATCTTCAAAGATATCATTACCTCTTACACTTTCTCCTGATATAACAATGGCAGGCATGGCATGTAATCTCATCAGGTTTCTTAAAAAAGTGACACCATCCATTTTAGGCATATTGATATCTATAGTTACTACATCTGGCTCAAAAATCTTAATTTTTTCTCTTGCCTCAAAGGCATCGACAGCTGTATCAACAACTTCAAACTCTTCAAGATTATTGATCATATCTTTTATAATTCTTCTCATAGAAAGAGAATCATCTATTACAAGTACAGTATACATTAGAAAAACTCCATCTCCATCGTTTTTTCTTTTTTCTTATCAGCATCAAAAATACCAGTTCCACTAATATATTCAGCAGTAGCCGGCTGTCGAATTGAAATCTCACTTTGTAGTCTTTTTTCTTCTTTTGCAACTTCATGGGCAGTATTACTATTATCAACATTTTTAATAAAAGTTTCAAATTTATTTCCCATTAAAATCACTCTTCCATCATTTCCTCTTGTATGATCAGAAATGATTCTAAACCCTTCAGATTTACAAAAAGTATTTGCAAACTCTACATTTCTATGCCCAATACTTTTACTGAAAGATGAAATATTCATAATATCCGCACCACCAGATATTTTGGCTGCCATATTTTCTTTTTTACAACCTAACTTATACATCTCATTGAGCATAGCTTCTACTGAATATAATCCATATTTCATATCTTCATTTGAATTTTCAGTATTAGGCAGTAAAAAATGATTCATACCTTTTACTTTTTGTTGTTTATCATAAAACATAATAGCAACACACGAACCTAAAAGTGTTTTAAAAGCAATCTCTTCCTCATCTTTGACCACAGCAAACTCACCCCCTATAATAGTGTGAGTTTTCATTCCTTTTACCACTTGAGAAATACGAGTTTTTGATACTTTTTCAATGGAACCATCTTTATGACCTAATGTAATCAATCAATATCCTTGATTTTTACAAATATGTTTTGTCCTACTCTTTTTGAATAGTTTATTAAATCATGAGGATTTTCAGAATGTCCTATATAGAGGGTTCCCCCTACTTTAAGTAAAGCGAATAACTTTTTTAATATTTTGTTTTGATCATTTGAAGAAAAGTAAATTAAAACATTTCTACAAAATACAACATCAAAACTATTTCGTTCAAAAGGGTAATTCTCATCATTTAAATTCATTTGAGCAAATGTTACCATTTTTTTTAAATCATCATTTACTTTGATGAGTATTTCATCTCCAATTAAATTCTTTTGAATTCTTCTTTTGAAGTATTTTTGCGGTTTTATCCATTCTGGAAATTCTTTAGAACTTTTTTGAAATCGATAAATTCCATTTGCTGCATGTTGTAATACATCTGTGTCAATATCAGTGGCCATAATAGAAGCATTTATTCGTTCATCTACTTCTTTTACGGTCATTGCCATTGAATATGGTTCTTCTCCTGTTGAAGCAGCTGAACAATACATCTTGATCGTTTTCCCAGAATTAACGAAATCAGGCAAGATTCTCTCTTTGAGGTCTATAAAGTGAAAATCTTCACGAAAAAAATGAGTTTTATTTGTAGTAAAAGTATTGATAAACTCTGTAGTATATTTTCCTTCAGCAACTTCAGATAATAAATCTTCAATATTACCAGAATACTGTGTATTTCTTTTGAGTTTATCAAGTCTATTATTAATCATAATATCTTTATTCTCGGTCAGTGTTATACCAGTGAGAGAATAAAGAATAGATTTTACTTTATCATGAAGATTTTTAATATTTGTCATATTTTTTACTATGACGCTGCTAAATGATGCTCTTTCGCATTTAAGTTTTGTTTTTCAGTTTTCTTTTGCACTTCAATAATTCCCATTATATCAAGAATAAGTCCAATACTTCCATCACCTCTAACTGTTGCGGCACCTACACCTTCAACACTTCTAAAGTTTTTATCTAAAGGCTTTACAACAACTTGATGTTGATGTAGAAATTCGTCTATAAACATTGCAATTTTGATATTTCCTGATTTAACAACAATAAGCATCCCTTTTTCAAGTGCTGTATGTTTTGGAACAATATCAAATAATTGATGTAATCTCACAACTGGAATAAACTCTTCTCTAAGCATCAATAAATCCTGTGTACCATCTCCAATTCTTTTGATCATATCAGAAGTTGGTTGTAAAGATTCAACAATTGAACTTAATGGTAAAATATATTTTGTATCTCCAACAGCAATATCTAAACCGTCAAGAATAGCAAGAGTAAGTGGAAGCATAATCGTAATTGTTGTTCCTACTCCAATTGCTGTATCAAGTTTGATAATACCACCTAATTTTGTAATATTAGTTTTGACAACATCCATTCCTACGCCACGACCTGAAATATCGGTAATTGACTCAGCAGTAGTAATCCCTGCTCCAAAAACCAACATCGCTTTTTCATTATCACTCATAGTATCAAATTGGTTTTGATCTATCAGTCCATTTTCAAGTGCTTTTTGAGCAACTTTATCTGCTGGAATACCTTTTCCATCATCTTGTATTGTAATAATCATTTGACCATTAGCTTGCTCTGCTGCTATTGTAATTGTACCTGTTTCAGGTTTCCCCGCAGCTGTACGATCACTTGGCATCTCAATACCATGATCTAATGAGTTTCTAATAATATGCATTAAAGGATCAGTCAATCCTTCAATCATTGCTTTATCAATTTCAACACTATCACCTTCGTGTTTAAACTCAATTTTTTTATTCAATTTTTTCGAGATATCTCTTACAACTTTAGGAAATTTAGAGTAGATTGATTCCATTGGAACCATTCTTATACTCATAATAGAATCTTGCATCTCTCTAATATGTCGCTCTAATAATTCTAGTCTTTCGAGTACAGATGTTCTTACTTTGTTCTCTTCAATAGTTGTACTATATTGTGTTAACATTGCATTTGTTATAACCAAATCTCCAACATTATTCATCAATAAATCTATTTTGTCAAGGTTTACTCTAATTGTACTCGCAGTGGCTTTTTTTGATTTTGTTACTTCTTTTGTTGGCGCTTTCTCATTTTGTATAGGTGCAGGAGTAGAAATAGGAGCTTTTTCAATCTCAATTTCTTCAACTTTTTCCTCTAGGATTTCTGCACTAGGTGATGGATCTTCTGAATCATCGAAAAAACCAAAATTAGACCCAAATCCACCTTCGTCATTTGAGATTGTAACTGCTTCATCTTCAAAAAATCCCCAAGACTGGTTGTCAGACTCTAGAACCTTTTCTGTTTTTTCTATCTTTTCAACAACGGGATTTTTTACTTTTGGTGAGTCAATTGTTTGAGGAGCTGCTTCTTTAACATTGTTTCCATTGATATAGTCTCTAATTATTACTAATAAATCTGTTGTTTTTTCAGTGAAAATATCTCTATCAATAGAACCATCACATTCCATTTGTAAAATTTCTTTCATTACATCAAGACCGTCAATTAAAGTTCCTGCCATCTCTGGGATAAACGCGATTTCATGATTTCGAAGTTTATCCATCATGTTTTCAACATCATGAGTGAACTCTGCAAAATATGCTAGTTCAACAGATGCACCACTTCCTTTTAATGTATGTACATCTCTAAAAAGTTGTCCCATTTCATCATCAGTTAAACTTCCATTGTTTTCAGCTGCCAATAAAACATTATCTGCAGATTCGAAGAGTTCTTCCGCTTCTTCTACAAACATATCTCTATACATTGTTATATCAAATCCAGACATTTCTACACCTTTAATATTTTTATTTATCTTGCTAGTACTATATTAACCGCTTTAAGTAACTGATCAGGAACAAATGGTTTCACAATCCATCCAGTAGCACCAGAAGCCTTTCCTAGAGACTTGAATTTATCACCTCTCTCTGTAGTCAAAACTAAAATAGGCGTTTTTGTATATTGGGGCAAAGCTCTCAATTCACTAATAAGTGTAAGACCATCCATCTTAGGCATACTTATATCAGTAATAATCAAATCAAATTGTGTATTTTTGGCTTTATTTAAACCGTCATCACCATCAACTGCTTCAGTGACATCACTGTATCCACCTTCATTTAATGCGTATGCTAACATATCTCGTAACATAGTAGAATCATCTACAATCAATAACTTCATTTATCTTTCCCTTCAAATGAATCTACAAAAATTATATAAGTAACTATAACTAAACTTCCTTTAAAATATTCTTTATATCTCTGATGAGATAAGCTCTATTCTATCCTTGCTAATCTTTAAAACTCGAACACTAACTGTGTCATTTTCTGATAAAACATCTTTGACGTTAGAAACTCTTTTCTTAGATATTTTAGAAATATGAAGCAATCCTTCTCCACCTTTTGGTAGCTCTATAAATGCACCAAAATCTGCTATTCTTACTACTTTTCCATTGAGTATTTGATCAACTTCATATAAATTTTCGAAGTTAATCACTTCTTTTTTTTGAAAAGCTTTTGCATTTGAAGAAATATTTCGTACTTGATCAGCAGCTCCTGAAATTTTGTCTTTGTCGCTTCCTGTAATTTTAACATTTCCACTTAATTTATCAAGATCTATTGATACTTCCCATTTTTCAATGATTTCTCTTATTACAGAACCAGCTTTTCCAATTACCGCTAATACTTTACTAGGATCGATGCTAAACTGTTCAATTAATGGTAATGCATTACTAGGAACAATATCTTTTGCTGCTTCTTCCATCAGTTTTAAAATATGAACTCTACCCTCTTTTGCTTGATCTAACGCTTCTTTTAAAACATCTAAAGCAATACCACCAAGCTTGATATCCATTTGAAGTGCAGTGATACCGTCAAAAGTTCCAGTTACTTTAAAATCCATATCACCATCGTGATCTTCAAGTCCCATAATATCTGTTAATACTACATGTTTTTCATCTTGAAAAACACCACCCATAGCAACACCTGCTATCAATGAAGTAGTTGGAACACCTGCTGCTTTTAATGCTAACGATCCACCACAAACTGTAGCCATCGATGAGCTTCCATTTGATTCAAATATTTCAGAAACAAGCCGTACTGTATCTGTATAGTCTTTATCTATTGATGATTCTAAGGCTCTTTTTGCAAGATTTCCATGACCTAATTCTCGTCTACTTACACCAAAAATAGGTTTTGCTTCCCCTACACTAAATCCTGGAAAATTATAATGCACCATAAATGTTTCGTTTTCATTTCCTTTTGAAGTCAATCTTTCAAACATTTGTGCATCTTTATTATTTCCTAAGGTTGCTACTACTAAAGCTTGTGTTTCACCTCTTGTAAATAAACAACTACTATGTGCTGAAGGCAAAATATTTGTTTCTATAGTAATAGGTCTTACATCTTTAGGAGATCTTCCATCAGCTCTTAATTTGTCATTTATGATCATATCTCTTACGATACTCTTTTTTACGATCTCTACAGCTTCTCTTGCATCTTTTAGTCCGATCTCATTTTCAACAGAGAATTCATCTTCTATAATAATTTTAGCAATATCTTTTAATCCACTATATCTTTCTTTTTTAGCCATAACTTTAATAGCATCTTTTATATTTGAAGAATAATTATTTGTCACATGGTTGATTAACGATTGCTCGATTTGTGTTGTCATTAAAACAACTTCTGCTATCTCTTCTTTTGCAAATTCAAAACTTTTTTCATAAGTAGCATTTGTATTTGAAATATTTTCAGATGCCATTGCAATCGCATCAACTAATTCAGATTCGTTAATATCATTTATATTATGTACTTTTGCAAAACTTTCAATATCAACTTCAATCATCTCAGAAGTTGATATAGCTTTCATTTCAATCATCAACAACTCTTTTGAAGTTCCCGCAATAAATAGATCTAAAGTAGAAGTATCCATAGCAGTTAATGAAGGATTTACTACTAATTTCCCATCGATTTTACCGATTCTGGTTGCACAAACTGATTTATTTACAGGGATATTTGATGTATACAATGCAGCACTTGCAGCATTTAAAGCCAAAACTTGTAAGTCAGCATCTAAATCAACACTAAGAACCATAACAGTAATAGTAGTAGGATATACATATCCTTGAGGAAATAACGGTCGTAAGCTTCTATCAATAACTCGTGAAGTTAATGTCTCAAAATCACTTGGTTTTCCTTCTCTTTTAATAAAACCTCCAGCAAATTTTGCTGCTGCATAAGTTTTTTCAATATATTGAACTGTTAAAGGAGTAAAGTCTTCACTTACTGGATTATCAAATTCTGATACTACTGTTGCCATAAGTACCGTATTTCCTACTGTTAATAAAACTGACCCGTTACTTTGTTTTGCTACTTTTTGAAATTCGAAAACTTCTTTTGTATTATTTAATTCTAACTCACATGTTGTTGACATCATTTTCCTTTTTATAATTATATTGTAATTTTTCTATATCTTCTAGCTCTATATCTTCTAAGTTTTCATAATAAAAATCAATTGAAACGAAATGAGCAGGTGCTTTGACATAATACAAATCATCTGCAATAGTTTCAATATCGTGGATTACTACTTCAGGTAAAATAGGAACTGCTACAAATACTGATTTTGCTTTTTTATTTATGACGGATTTTATACAAGCCATCATAGTAAGTCCAGTATTTAGCCCCTCATCTACTAGTAATATATTACGATTTTCTAAATCCATTATATCTAAATTGTGGCGATATTTTGCTTTATATTGTTTAATATCATTATTATAATATATTTTTGATTCTTCATATATATCTTCAAGTTTGACATCAAATGACTTCATAAGTTCTTCATGAATGACAACCTCTTCTGTTTCTGTTATGATCGCTATCTCACACTCTTTATTTTTTGAAGTGAAAACTTTTTTTGTAAATAAATATTCAAAATCAGCTTGTAATTTTTCCGATATATCCAGGGCAATAGGAACAGCTCCACAAGAAATAGCTATAATAATCCATTTTTCATTTTGCATATCTTTTAGTGGTAAAACATCACATAACTGATGAAAAGCATCTTTCCGATTTTTAAAAACTATATTATCAATCCTCATTTTGTTCTCTTTCATTAAGCTCATATTCTTGTTCCATTAAGAACAATTCTTTAAGATTGAATTCTAAATATAAAATCTTTTGTCTATATGCACCATTAGATGAAGTTGTATCTGATGGAACAAGAGAGTCTATAACTTTAAAGTTAATTCCCCAACATTTTTCATCTATATTAAAAATATATTCTTTTCTTTTACTCTCATGAGTTAATAAATCGTATTCTTCTTTATATGCAAGACTATAATATTTCCCAAATTTTAGACCAAAATCATAGTTAAAAAGTTTATCTTCATCATCTTCATCATTTTTATTCTTTTTATTTTGTAAATAGCTATAATACATATTTAAGAAATATGCATCTTTACTAAATGTAAAACTTGTGGAAGACAGAGATACATCTTTTATTTCATGATTATAAATAAGTCGATTTGCAATATACCCGTAGTCATAATTATATCGTAAATCATTTTCGGTTGTATATTTCTCATACCCATTTGTGTTGTCAGAATATATATAACTTTGGCTTATTTTATGATTTACTATCTCTTTTAGAGTAGTTTTATTGTAAAAAGACTGGTTAAAGGAAAGTGCTATATTTTTAGTTGTTTGGGTGATAGCAAAAGGAGATAACTCATCCGTAGAACTATCTCCTGAGTTATATATATCACCAGATTCTTTAAATATATTAACATCGGTATAGGAAATACCAAATTTTGTTGTATGAATAAAATTATTATATGGCTTTACAAGATCAGTATATAAAGAAAAGACATGATTATTTTCTGCATAATTTGCATCTTTATATATATTCGTATTATCATAAGCTACATTTGTATAACTAATTTGTTCAGTGAAAGAAAAGTTTAAAAGTTCATCTGCTAGATAGTGATGATATCCAATAGGAATATAAATATCTGTAGTATTTGCACCTACTCCTACTTTTCTTGTCTCTCTAGTACTTGAAAGATTAACTGATGATGTAAATAAGTTATTAAAAAAACCATCTGTATATTTATGGAAATTTACTTTTGGAAGAGTTTGCAAAACTTTATCATTTTCAGCAGCATTATCTAAATCATTACTATCTTGTTTAAGTTTATTATATAAGTTCACTTCGATATCACCATAGTAACTATTTGTATTATAAAAATATTTTGCTTTTGACTCTATAAATTGATCAGTAGTTGTTAATGATTTTGAATCTGGTTGAGTATCCAAATAATCAACATCATTCATATCTGTATATTTTACTAAAAGACCATCACTTGTGTCTTTTTTTGAAAATAGTTTTGATCGTTTGTAATCAAGATCCCAACCATAATGTTTTTCATTAATTAAATTCATCTCATTGAAATATTTTGTTTGTTCTTTAAACATTCCTGCTTCGATATTTAGTGTGGAATATAATGAATCTTTATATCTATATTTTAAAGTATGTCCATATCCTCTTTGTGTTCTAACTTGTGGAATATATTCAAAATCATAATTTAATTGGGGTGCAAAATAAATTGGCTGTGCAAAGAGTAAACCTTCACTCTTTGAATATCCTACTGTAGGAGATGTCAAACCTGTTCTTCTTGTGTCATCTGTAGGAAAGCCAAAATAAGGAGTATATAATATTGGAAAATTATTAATATATAAAGTGGTATTATATGTATTTACCCACTGTGTTGTAGTATTCATATCACCACTACTAAACTTGATACTCCAAGCAGGGTCTTCACAGTCACAACTAGATAGCGTTGAGTTTTTTAGATCAAAGATATCTTTATCTTTCAATCCATTTTCAGCATTAAACCATATTTTATTTGTTTTATCTAAAACTAGCATCGGTTTAAAATTATTTATATCTTTATTTATATCTATAAACATATATTGAGAGTAACTTACCACTTCATCATTTTTGATAATATTGACATCACCAAACAATTCAAGCTTTCCATTTTCTTTATCATATAGAAGTTTATTAGCTGTAATATAATAATTCACAGAATAAACAATAACATCTCCAGTAGCATTTACAATATTATCTTTAATTTCTAAATTTTTAGCAAGTATTTGTATATTTTCATCTTTCATACTTTTGTTTGCAAAAGCAAGCGAAGTACAAAAAAATGATATTAAAACTATTCTAAGCATCAACAACGAGCGTTTTACCAAACTTATCATGAAATGTCTGTCGAGAATCCCCATAATACGCTAATACAAAACCTAAGTAAAATACAGCTTCACTGAGTACTCTACCAGCAGATCGTATACAAGAATTTAAAAGAGTGACTTTTCCATAATTATCAAAATCTATCACTTTTATTTTTACGATAAGTTTACCAATAGTGGCCCCATAATACCAGATAAAAAACGATTGGTATAAAAATTTTAAAATTACAATTTGAAAAAAAGCTTCATTCATAATAAGCATCGTAGACATAATATCTCCATTTGATGCAGATATTTTATCCCATAAAATCACAATTACTAATAATGTAATAGATAAATCATCTATGATAAAAGCCTTTACACGAGACTTCATAGAAGCTAAGTGTAAATCATTTGTGTTTGAATTTTCGTTATTGTTATTCATCTTATTTTAGTGCTTGATATGCAATATCAGTTCGTATTTTTTTACCTGCAAAATGTACTTGTCCACATAAAGCATAGGCTCTATTTCTTGCTAATTCGATACTTTGTCCAAAACCAACACAAAGAAGAACTCTTCCTCCAGTTGCAAATAGTTTATTATCTTCAGCTGTTACACCTGCATAAGAGATATGAGAATTAGCTTTAAGCTCTTCATCATGTATTTCATCAACTATAATCTCAGCAGATTCACTACTTCCATACGGATAATTTGCACTTGCCATTACAACAGCTACTCCAAATTCATCTTTCATTTTTAAATCAAAAGTGTCAAGTTGTTTAGTAGCCCCTTTATAAAAAAGTTCACTTACTGGATTTTGTAGTAAAGGCATAAGAATCTCACACTCAGGATCACCAAATCGTACATTATATTCTAATATAATTGGTTCACCGTCCACAACCATAACACCTATAAAAAGTACACCTTCAAAAGGAGCACCCTCATTTTTCATCCCTGCGAGTGTAGGTTTGATCACATTTTCTTCAACTTTTTTATAAATCTCATCGTTTACTAAAGGTGTTGGTGCATATGCTCCCATTCCCCCTGTATTTGGTCCAGTATCTCCATCACCTATTCTTTTGTGATCTTGAGCTGCTGGTAAAACGACATAGTTTTCACCATCACAAATAGCAAAAATAGAAAGCTCATATCCATCAAGATACTCTTCTACGATCACTGCATTTCCAGCTTCTCCGAAGCTTTCACCACTTAACATACCAG
>JBASAI010000138.1:0-2646 GCA_049650525.1 Arcobacteraceae bacterium | reverse complement strand
ATATGCAAATCCATATACATCATCAATATATTTTTTGAAAAAAGCAGGTGCACTAAACCAATAAACAGGAAATTGTACAAAAATCAAATCTGCTTCAATATTCTTTTCTAATTCTTCTTCTAAAATATATCCTTTTTCAAGTATTGTAGTTTTAACTTGATAACCCTTTTTTATTAAAGTTTCCTCTGCAATATTACAAAGGCTTTTATTAAGTCGCCCTTCCCCGATTCCTTCAAACACCTCATAAGCATTTATAACTAACGCTTTTCCCATTTTTTTCCTTTTTATGTTTCTTGTGAGGAATAATATAGATAATACACTTAAATATACCTTACATTACTTTAGGTAAGTAATGGATATTTAAGTATTATATCTATATAATACTTCTACAAAAGGATTTTTATGTACTATATAGTAATAAAGAATACAAATATTTTGTCTCTGCAAGACCAGATGAAAACTACTTTCATTGAGCATTCATTTGAAAAGATGCAAAGAAATATGTTCAAGATATAGGTCTAAAGTTTATGAATCAATATGATTTGAATTGAACTTTCAAATCAATATAAGAAAAAGTCAACTCTGTTATAATAATTAATTTAAGAACTAAAAGGAATCAAACTGAATCATAGTATACGAAGTCAAAGAATTACTATATTTGCAACATTTTTAGCTTTTATGGGAATGGGAGTAGTTGACCCTATCCTACCTAATATTGCAAAAAATTTAGGTGCTACCAACTGGGAAGTTGAACTTTTATTTTCTACATATATCTTTATGATGGCAATAATAATGATACCAGCAGGTATATTAGCAGTAAGAATAGGAGATAAGAAGGTAATGACAATGGGACTTCTAATTGTTTCAATTTTTGCAATAGCTTGTTCTTTTGCTGAAAACATTACAATTTTAGCATTTTTTAGAGCAGGATGGGGATTTGGAAATGCTTATTTTTTTGCAACTGCGTTAATTTTGTTAATTATACTTTCAAGAGATCAGCATAAAGCAATTAGTCTTTTTGAAGGTACGATAGGTTTTGGAATGGCGTCTGGCCCTCTTCTTGGTGGTTTTATTGGGCAATATTCGTGGAGATATCCATTCCTTATTACTGGTATTTTAACAGGCATTGCCTTTATATTAGTACTGTTATTTGTAAAAGTACCTCCTGAAAAAAATAAAAAGAGTTCACCAGGATTTAAAGAACTAAAAAAATTATTTAAAAACAAAAAATTTTTGAAAATCTCTTTTGCAGCAATGTTTTACTATTACGGTTTTTTTGTAATTCTAGCCTATTCTCCTCTTGTCTTACATTTTACTCCTATTCAAATTGGTTTAGTTTTTTTTGGCTGGGGTCTTTCCTTAGCCATTGGTTCTATAATTATTTCCACATATTTAGAAAAATGTTTTCCTATAAAAAAATTAATGCCTATTATGTTAATGGTTTTTGTTATATTACTATCATTATTTAATGAAATAACTTCTCAATTTTTACTTTCTATCTTAATTATATTTTCTGGCTTTATTTCGGGAATAAATAATTCCTTATTTACAAGTTATGTTATGGATATAAATTTTGAACGAAATATTATCTCAGGTGGGTACAATCTTTTAAGATGGAGCGGTGCGGCAATAGCACCAATAACATCTGGTTTTATTAGTGAATATTATACATTAAAAGCACCATTCGTTATTGCAATGATTCTCTCTATATTATCATTTATTATCCTGATATTACTTTCTAGAAAGACAATTTAATCTTAAAAAAATGATCTTTTTAATCCTCCTTTTAAATATTATTTTCATAATATATAATTCAAATTTACCTAAACTACCAATCAACTGTTAAATTCATGAGTTAAAATTTTTATGGATTCTATAGTATTTTAGTTAAATTATGTCCAATTGAATATTTTAAATAAACAATTCTAATGTAAATCATAAAGACTTAAACTGTCGAAAGTAAAGGAGGGTTTGAGAAGAATGATACGATGAATATAATAGGCAGAATAATTTTATTCGGGACTAAAAATAAAACTTATTTACTAAATATAAAATTAATCTAAATATTTTGCAATATCATCTAATGTATCTATATCTATAGAATGATTTTTTAAAAGAGGAACCTTGATACACTTTTCAGATTTTAAAATTGATTTAGCCCCTTCTTTAGCATTTAGTAATAATAATTTTTCGTAATATTTTTTAGGAAATATTGCAGGAACACTAACTGAGTGATTATAAAAAGATGCACAAATTTTTCCTGATTTTATATATGTAGTTAGAGTTTTATAATGAGAAATTGGAATGAGCGGTTGGTCACATAACATGATCATTGTATTTTCATATGCTTTTGTATAATTTATGCCAAAAGATAAAGAACTCCCTATTCCTTTTTTATATTTCTCATTATAGAGAATAGTAACATCAAAATCTTTTAACTCTTTTTCGCATTTGTTATTTTCATGTCCTAATACAACAAACACATCTCTTGTAATTTCTAGAGCTTTATTAACAGTATTTTTCAATAAACTTTCATTTTGATACATTACCAGTTGTTTAGGTTCTCCTAATCTACTAGATGTTCCTGCTGCAAGTATTATAACAGCTAAAGTATCAGATTTTTTCATTTTTTAGTGCTTCTATTTC
>JBASAI010000137.1:0-4986 GCA_049650525.1 Arcobacteraceae bacterium | reverse complement strand
CTTCAAAACATGTAGGAACTGCAAAAGAAAACAGTACTGCAATGATTATTGAAGATGATAAATTAGGAACAGACGAGATTACTTACAAAGACTTATCAAGTAAATCGGATAAAATGTGTAACTTTTTAACATCTATTGGAATAGAGCCAAGAGATAGAGTACTTGTGTGTCTTAAAAACTCACTTGCATACCCAATCTCATTTTTTGGAGCGATCAAGGCTGGGATTATTGCTGTTCCTACTTCTACACTTTTAAGTGGTTCAGAAGTAAAATATTTAGCAGAAGATTCACAAGCAAGTGCGATTGTATTATCAGCTTCTATGTATGAAAATTTACTTCCATATTTAGAAAATATTGATAATTTAAAAACAATTATTGTTGCAGGAATAGATAGTGTTGAAGATTTACAAAAAACGAAAGGTATCAGTGTTTATTCACTTAATACTATTTTAGAAGAGGGTGATGATACACCAAATCACTATAATTCAAAAGCGGGTGAGCCAGCATATTTAGTATATACATCTGGAACTACTGGATATCCAAAAGGGGTTTTACACTCACATAGATCACTTGTAGGAAGAACTCCAGCGACTGAATACTGGTTTAATTTTCAAGAAAATGACCGTATTATGCACTCTGGTAAATTTAACTGGACATATGTTTTAGGATCAGCTCTTATGGATCCATTATTTAATGGTCATACAGTGATCGCTTATGAAGGTGCAAATGATGCATCTACATGGATTGAGTTGATTCAAAAACATAAATGTACTATATTTATTGGAGTTCCTACTATCTATAGACAAATTATTCAAAAAACTGAATTTGGGGCTGTTGATTGTCCAAGCTTAAGATATTGTATGAGTGCTGGTGAGCATTTATCTGATGAGATGATTAGTTTATGGCAAGATAGATTCAAACAAGATATTTATGAAGCAATTGGAATGAGTGAGTGTTCTTACTATATTTCACATTCAGTAAATAATCCAATTAGACCAGGATCTGCAGGATTCGTACAACCAGGTCATATAGTGAAACTAATAGACCCAGATACTTTAAAAGAAGTTGAAAATGGTGAAGAGGGTATGATCTGTATCGGTGAAGATGATCCAGGTTTATTTTTAGAGTACTGGCAACAAGAAGAAGAAACTGCAAAAGCAAAACATGATGGATATTTTTTCACAGGTGATTATGCTAAGCGAGATGAAGATGGGTATATTTGGTTTATTGGTAGAAAAGATGATATTATCAATACTTTTGGATTTAGAGTATCTCCACACGAAATCGAAAGAGTTGTAAAAACTCATGAAGATGTAGCTGATTGTGTTGCTTTTGGTTTAGAGATTGGTAAAGATAAAATTATTGTTGCGATTGCGGTTATTGGTCATGAGCCATTAAGCGAAGAGCAAGAGCAAGCGATATTAAAGTTTTCTCAAGATAATTTAGCGAAATATAAAGCACCAAAAATTATTTATGGAATGACTGATTATCCACGAACAAAAAATGGTAAAGTACTTAGAAAACAACTTGTAAAACAACTACACGATGAATATCATGCAGTGGAAACTGGTGAAGAGATCATCGAGTATAAAGCTAGAAGATCGATGCTATTTGTACCTGCTTACAATAAACACAATGTTGAAAAAGCAAAAACAGTTTTAGCTGATAGTGTTATTTTTGATCTTGAAGCGATATTACACGAACAAAGAGCAGAAGGTAGAGAAACTCTTCGAGCTGTCTATAAAGAGCAAGGTTCAGAATTTGGTGAATCTGAAAGAGTGTTACGAGTAAATAAATTAGGAAGTGACGATTTAGCAAAAGATTTAGAGCTTGCAAAAGAGATAGAAATTGATGCTATTTTATTTTCTTTGATTGATTCAAAAGAAGATGTACTTGAAGCGGTACGATTAATCGATGAAGTAAGTACTGATTTAACACTTATGATTATGATTGAGACACCATTGTCTGTGCTCAATATCCAAGAGATATGTTCGGCGTCTGATAGAGTTTCAGTTGTAGTTGCAGGATCAAATAAACTTGCAAATAGACTTCAAATTGATATCAAAAAAGGTTCAAAAGCGATGTTTAACTATCTTTCTCAAATTTCACTTGCTTCAAAAGCATATGGAAAAACAGTGATCGATGGTCCACATTTTGATGTTATGGATGAGTTTGCTTGTGAAGATTCTACAAAAGATGCATTTCACTTAGGATTTGATGGGAAGTCACTTATTCATCCTGTTCAAATTGAATATATCAATGATATCTTTACACCAAAACAAGCTGAAGTTGAAGATTATGAAGCGATGATTGCTTCATACGAAACTGCTAAAAAAGAGGGTAAAGAGGTTATTATGCATAATAATAAACTTGTAGATGGTTCAAAAATTAAAATGGCTAAGAAAATGATTACTCTGTATGAAACATACAAATCATTAGGTCAAAACCTATTTAATAAATAAGGAATATTGATGTCTATAATGAGTCAAAAAATAAACACAGGAAATTTTTTCGAAGATTTTGTTATCGGACAAAAAATTATCCATCCACTTCCTCGAACAATCAGTGATGGTGATGTATCTTTATACATCGCTTTTACTGGAAGTAGATTTGCTTTACATTCGAGTGATGTTTTAGCACAAGAGTTTGGATATGAGAAGAAACCACTTGATGATTTATTGATGTTTCATCTTACTTTTGGAAAATCTGTTCAAGATATCTCTTTAAATGCGATAGCAAACTTAGGATATGCAGAAGTAGCGTTTCCTAATCCTGTTTTTGTAGGAGATACGGTTAATTTAGTAACTGAAGTAATTGGATTAAAAGAGAACTCAAACGGTAAAAGTGGTGTTGTATATGTTCGTTCAATTGGATATAACCAAGATGGTTTAGAGATTTTAAGCCTGATTCGATGGGTTATGATTCATAAGAAAAATAAAGGTGAGATGACAGGTATCAATGATGTGCCAGTATTTGCTAAAACAACACCTATTTCAAAAGAGCTTTCGATTCCAAAAGCTAAAAAAGTGGATACAGCTTCTACTGGTGGTGAGTATTTCTTCGAAGATTATGAAGTTGGGGAAAGACTCAATCATATTGAGGGAATTACTATTGATAATAGTGATCATACTTTAGCAACAAAATTGTATCAAAACAATGCAAAAGTGCATTTCAATGATCATATGATGCAAAGTACACCTATGAAACAGCGACTTATGTATGGTGGACATGTGATCTCAATCGCACGAAGTATCTCATTTAATGGACTGCAAAATGCACAATGGATCTATTCTATAAACAGTGGAGCACATAGCAATCCTACATATGCAGGTGATACTATCTATGCATATAGTGAAGTGTTAGAAAAAATTGAGTTAGAAAATAGAGATGATATTGCACTATTAAGACTTCGAACTATTGGGCTTAAAAACATGACACCAGTTGAAGTAGTAACACCTAAAAGTGAAGACGGAAAGTATTTACCGAATGTAGTTTTAGATTTAGATTACACAGTAGTAATACCGAAAAAAAGTAAGTAATAAACAAATTAACAATAAATTTAACAAATAAAAAAGGAAATAATATGACACACCCAAATGAAGCACTATTTGAATCAGGAAAAAATTTGCCAATCATCCCAACTTGTGAGCACTTTGCAGGAAGCGAAAAGCTTATCTTAAAAGGTTTTGAGATGCAAAAAAAACTAGGACCAGTTTTTGACATCACTTGTGATTGTGAAGATGGAGCTGAAACAGGTAAAGAAGTAGAGCATGCTGAGATGATCGTAAGAGTTGTAAACTCTGATGCAAATCCATACGCAATGGCTGGAACAAGAATCCATGATTTTGATCATGCAGATTGGAGACAAGATATTGATATTTTAGTTCCAGGTGCTGGCGAAAAATTGGCATATATTACTATTCCAAAATCAACTTCTTATGAAGATGCTAAAATTCAAGTTGAGTATATTCAATCTAAATGTAAAGAAGCAGGAATCTCAAGAGAAATTCCAATTCATGTTTTAATTGAAACACATGGTGCCTTAAGAGATGTAGAAAAAACTGCAACACTTCCTTGGGTACAAGTTCTTGATTTTGGTTTAATGGATTTTGTTTCAGGATACCAAGGCGCAATACCAGCATCAAATATGAGATCTCCAGGACAATTTGATCATAGAATAATTGCAGCTGCTAAAGCAAAAGTTGTTCAAGCAGCTTTAGAAAATCATATTATTCCTTGTCATAATGTTACACTTGATCTTAAAAACCCATACCAAACATTTAAAGATGCAGAAATAGCAAGAAACGAGTTTGGATTTTTAAGAATGTGGTCAATTTACCCAACACAAGTAACAGCTATTGTTGATGCTATGAAACCAGACTTTACAGAACTTGAAGCGGCACAAAATATTTTACTTGCAGCTCAAGATGCAGAGTGGGGACCAATCCAATATGATGGTGAACTTCATGATAGAGCTACATACCGATACTTTTGGGAGCTTGTTCAAAGAGCACAATTATCTGGTGGAAAAATGCAAGATGAAGTAATCAAAAGATTTTTTTCTTAATATTTAATACTAAATAAAAAAGACTTTTAACCTAAAATTCAAGAGAAGAAGAGTATTCTTCTTCTCATAGTAATAGAAAGGATCAAAAATGTACACAAATACAAATCTCGTCGCAGTCGCCAACTATAGTGAGAAGAGTTTATATCCCAGGTAGATTTTAAGACAATACAAATTAACTACCTCATAAACTTCACGAACAAATTCTCACTCAAAAAAATAATCAACAAAAAAAATAACTTATTGTCAAATATTAAAATTTGAAGGTAAATAAAATGAACAAAAAATATATAGAAGCAGATGATTTAAGAGATTATTTAGGTTTTGGTGTTGCAGGAAACTTTGCAAACCATTTAGGAGAAGCTGGAGAAGCAGATGAATTTTCAGTAATACAAACAGAAGAAAAAGATGCACCAAAAGGA
>JBASAI010000136.1:0-2098 GCA_049650525.1 Arcobacteraceae bacterium | reverse complement strand
CCCATAACAGGTGGCATAAGTTGACCATTTGTAGAAGCTGCAACTTCAACAGCCCCAGCTTGTTCTGGTCTAAATCCTGCTTTTTTCATCAAAGGAATTGTAAATGTTCCTGTAGTAACTGTATTTGCAATGGATGAACCAGAGATAATACCAGTAAATCCAGAAGCAACAACAGAAGCCTTTGCAGGTCCCCCTCGGTATTTTCCAAGCATTGCAAATGCTAAATTAATAAAATAATTTCCAGCTCCTGCTTTGTCAAGTAATGATCCAAATAGTACAAACAAAAATACAAACCCAGCAGAAACTCCAAGTGGTACACCAAAGATACCCTCTGTTGTTAAAAACATATGACCAGCAAGTTTATTTAAACTTGCTCCCTTATGGATAATAAGTTCAGGCATATATGGACCAAGTAGTGCATACGCTAGAAATATAATTGCAATAACACTTAAAGCAAGACCTAATACTCTACGACCCACTTCTAATAAAATTACAATTGCAAATAGTGCAACAAAAATATCTGTTGCTGTATAATCACCAGGTCGTGAAGATAACTCAGTATAAAAAAATGCAATATATCCAGCGGCCATTACCCCTAGTATTGCAAATGTATAACCAAACCATCTAATTTTTTGTAAAAAGTAACTTGTTTTAAACATTGGGTAGATTAAAAACGCTAATAAAACACCAAAAGATAGGTGAATAGATCGAGTGATTGTTGAGTTAATTGGTTCAACTACAATATAAAGTTGAAAAAGTGACCAAGCAAGTGCAATAACAGAGATTAACCAAAATTCGTAATGCTGACTTCCAAAAACTCTTTGCCCTTCAAGTTCATTTACTATAGCCTCACTCTCATGAGCTTGTTCCTCTTCTAATTCACTTATTTTATGAGGTTTTTCTTCATAAAGTGACATGTAAATCCTTTCGTAATAATAGGTAGTTTACATAGGTCATCTAAAAAAATTTAAATGACCTATGCAAAATATTTTCAAGGAGAAAATCTCCTTGAAAATTAAAAACTTGAAATTATAATAATCCCGCTTCTTTAAAATATTTTTTAGCACCTTCATGTAAAGGAGCTGATAAACCATCTAATAATGATTCTTTTGTAATGTTGTTATATGCTGGGTGTAATTTTTTGAAATCATCAAAGTTTTCTAAAATTGCTTTTACCACAGTATATACAGCTTTATCACTAACATCAGTACTAGTAACTAAAACAGCTTTCACACCAAAAGTATTTACATCAGCATCAACGCCTTTGTATAAACCTTTAACAATTTTTGATTTTGCAAAGTAAGGATATTTTGCAATCATCTTATCAATAGCTTCCCCCTCTAAAGGTACAATTTTAGTATCAACAGAGTTTGTTGCATCTTTAATATTTGCATTTGGGTGACCAATC
Source organism: Arcobacteraceae bacterium (assembly GCA_049650525.1). Lineage (GTDB taxonomy): Bacteria > Campylobacterota > Campylobacteria > Campylobacterales > Arcobacteraceae > JAIOSF01. The sequence continues at coordinate 690 of JBASAI010000136.1, read as the reverse complement.
ATATAAAAATAACCATCAATTTTATTATCTCTTAATGCATCTGGCATCTCTGCTGCTTTTAATGCCCCTGCAAATTTTAAATCTGATTTTTTAATATTATTTGCAGCAAATAATGTCATAGCTGTTGCTTCGTTACCACTTCCTGGATTTCCAAGGTTAATTCTTTTCCCTTTTACATCCATAATAGAGTTGATGTTTGCATCTTTTCTTGTAACTAAAGCTAAGAGTTCTGGATAAATTGCAATTACTGATTTTAATTTAGCAACTTTTTTCCCTTCAAATTTACCAACACCTTGTGCTGCTTGATATACTGTATCACTTTGAGCAATACCAAAATCAAGTTCACCATTTTTAATAGTGTTGATGTTATAAACAGATCCACCAGTTGATTCAACAGAACATCTGATGTTTGTCTCTTTTTTCATCTTATTAACTTGTCTACAAATTGCACCACCAGTTGGGTAGTAAGTACCTGTAACACCACCTGTTCCTATTGTAATAAACTCTGCACCAAATACTGGGATAGATAACATACCTACTAATGTAGCTGTAACAATTTTTTTCATCTTTTTCTCCTTGTTAATTTTATTCAATTACCATAATAATATATAAAAATGAACTCATCATGAACTTTTGATATAAAAAAGTCATATTTAAGTGATAATTAAATGATATAAACTGTATTATAAG
>JBASAI010000135.1:0-26862 GCA_049650525.1 Arcobacteraceae bacterium | reverse complement strand
GATATAGTGAGTTTGAGATATCTCAAAAAAGAGAAGCATTAGAAAATGTTCTGATACCGTATAGTTATGAAGAAAATAAAAAAATGATTTTAGATGCAGGATTTCAAAGTTTTGACTGCTTATTTAAGTGGATTAACTTTGCTACATTTATAGCGATAAAATAGCTACTATATAGGTACAACTTTATCGTTTCATACTCTTTGCCACTCGATAGGCACTACTCCAAGCCCAGTGTAAGTTGTAACCACCACAGTCACCATCGATATCAAGTACTTCTCCTATAAAGAAAAGATTTTTTTGATATTTTGATTCCATATTTTCAAGATTTATTTCAGATAACACTACTCCACCTGCGCACACTTCACAACTCTCAAAACCTTTTGTATCAGTGATGATAAACTCTAACTTTTTAATAGTAGTAACGATGCTAATGATATCTTTTTGAGATAAAAACTTCGCATATTTTATATGTGAGGCGATTTTACTACTCATTATGATATATTTTGCAAGTTTTTTATTCATAAGCCCATCAAGCCATAGATAGATCTCTTTATCTTTTAAAGTAACCATTCGTTTTGTAAGAAGCTCCACTAAACTCTCAAAACTAAAATCAGGCATCGTATCAACGATCATCTTTACCGTTTTTTGTGACTGAAGCTGTTTGGATACTTTTCTACTAATATCCAAAATCAATGAGCCAGAAACCCCATACTTAGTAAACAAAAAATCACCTCTTTGATTATCGATCACCGCTTCTATTTTTACACCACTTACTACATCAAGGTTTCTATTGCTACTTACAAGCTGCACTAGTGAAGCAACTGGTGGTACTATTTTGTGTTGGAATTTTTTTGCAAAAGTATATCCACTTTCACTACTTCCTAGTTTTGGCATCGCCACACTTCCCGAAGCGATAATTACCTTGTCATAACTTTTTTCGTTGTTGATGATAAATTTATTATTTTGATATTTCAGGTCATTTACTTCGTAATTACATTCTATTTTAGTATTGTTTTGAAGAGATTCATACTCCAAAAGATCTACTACAGAAGATGATGATAAAGAAAGTGGATAGACTCGTCCATTTTGTCCTAGCTTAAATTCTATTCCGATGTTGTTAAAAAACTCTTCACAATCATCATAAGTAAAATCTACAAGGTGACTTTGAATAAGTGATATATTTGAATTAGAGTAAAAATTTTCTAAGGATATTTTTTGATTTGTTATATTGCAGCGACCATTTCCAGTCGCTAAAAGTTTTTTGCCCACTTTATTGTTTTTTTCAAGAATAGTTACTTCATACTCATCTGAAGATAAAAAAATAGAGGCAAAAAGTCCAGAAGCACCTGCCCCAATTATGGCTGTTGTTGTTTTTTTCTTCATAAACCTATTTTATTATAAAAGTTGTACTATATTCATTTTGTGCATCGACAACACTAAATGTCCACTCTCCAGGTGATCTACCATCTATATAACGATAATCATATACAGAACCGTGATAAGCTGGAATAATCATCTCTCGTATTCGTGTAACAGAACCATCTGGTTCGATCCATCTCATTGTAATTTTTTTTTCTACAGAAATTCGCTCATGTGAATATTTACAAATAATTGAATTTTCATCTTCAAGTATCAAACAATCAACTTGATTATCTTCAGCATTTGCAAAAGATACAAACAAAACAGACAATAAAAGTAAATATATTAATCTCATAATTTTTCCTTAAACAAGCTTTTTATAGTGGATTATAACTATACTCTTCTAACAACAGTATTAAATCCAAAGATTATCAATAAGCCTTGTGTTTCCTATTTTTATGGCAACTAAAATGATACTGTTTTGTAACTCTACTATTTCTATACTTTGAAGTTTTCTATTTGTAATAGCAATATATTCGACACTAAATTGATCAGAGTCCAATATACTTATCATCTCTTTTTTAATAGTTTCCACATCAAACTGATTTTTACCTATACATTTTGCTGCTAAATTTATAGATTGTGAAATTTTCAAAGACTCTTCTCTTTGTGCTTTTGAAAGATACACATTTCTACTACTATATGCTAAACCATCAGATTCTCTGATAATTTCACAAGGAATTATATTAATATCAAGATAAAGATTTTTAACCATTTGTGTGATAAGAACCAGTTGTTGTGCATCTTTTTTTCCAAAATATACATTTGTAGGTCTTACAATATTAAATAATTTTAATACCACTTGTAACACTCCATCAAAATGGGATGGACGCATCGCACCTTCTAAAATAAAACTATTGATTTTAGGAGCTTTAATAAGCACTTCATCTTTACTATACATGGTACTAATATCTGGCATAAAAAGATAATCCACACCACAAAGCTTACAAATCTCTTTATCCGCATCATCTTTTTTAGGATATTTGTCCAGATCTTCGCCTGCTAAAAATTGTGTGGGGTTTAAAAAAATTGAGACAACAACGATATCATTATTTTCTCTCGCTTTTTTTATAAGAGAGATATGTCCATCATGTAAGGATCCCATTGTTGGGACAAATCCCACACTAAGATCTTTATTTTTATACGCATGTTGCAACTCTGCTATACTCTTTATAATTACCATCATCTCTACTTTATATTAAATTTTATGCTTTTATATCTAAAAGCGTACGCGCAACTGAATCTTGAGTTGATATCACTTCTGCATTTGCTGTATATGCTAAGGGAATCGTAATTTGATTTACCATCTCTTGGACAAGATCAGTTTCTTGAAGATATTTTGTATTATTTTGTTCAACTTTTTCTGGAGCTGTTACATTCATTTTTGATATAGCATCTGCACTTTGATTGAGATTTCCCTCAAGCTGTGTCATTGTATTTATATTGTTAGTTATTTCCATCATTTTCCCCTTTAAGGTCAAGTAAAATTTTATTTAGGTTTGATTGAGAAGCTATTGATCCATCTGCTCCACTCATCTGAGCTGGTCCAGCAGCAGCTTTTTGCAACATATCTAATTTAAAAGAAGCAGCTTTTGGATCATTTGGTATCGATGTATCAAAACGAACACTTCCACCTATAGCATACATCTTACCATCTGGTCCTTGTTGATAACTGTATGAAATAGGTGTTGTTGTATTTCCAATGCTTGCATGTACTTGCTCATGTGTTCTTATCTCTGCATCTTTTTTACGAAATTTTTCTACAACCCTTGCAAAATCAATTTCGTCATAATTTTTATCTATACTTGAAGTATCAATATAATCTTTAGTACGATTATTTTCAACTTTTTGCGTCTCTTCTACTTTATTAAGTTGTTCATATTTTGCAGACAATTTTGCATACAGTTGATTTACTGAAATATTTTCATATTGATCTGTAATTATATCCACAATTATCTCCTTTTATTTATTGTACTATAATTTTATTTACAATTCAATCATCTAAATAACTTAAATTTAATTCTTACTTGGATATAATTGCGATTAATTTAAGCTTAAGGATTGATATGACATCAACATTACTAATAGTACAATTTATTTTAGCAATTCTAATTACAATTGCAATTTTATTACAAAAAAGTTCAAGTATGGGGCTAGGTGCATACAGTGGAAGTAACGAATCTATGTTTGGAGCAAAAGGTCCAGCAAATTTCTTGACTAAAATCACTTTTGCATTAGGTATTTTAGTAGTTCTCAATACACTTTATTTAGGATATCTATTTAATCAGCAAAATTCACAAAGTGTTGTGGATAGTATTGAAATAAATTCATTAATTCCAGCTGCGCCTATCACAAGCATCCCTACAAATAGTGCACCAAGTGCACCAGCTAACTAATTAAATAATAGAAATGAAGTATTTATTTCTATTATTTCTATCAATTTCTTATATTTTTGCCAATGCACATATATTTGTTTATCATAGATTTGCAGATGATCGATACAAAAGTGCAAATACTACAATCAAAGAACTCACAAAACAATTTGAATACTTTAATCAAAATGATTATCAAGTAGTACCATTAGCAAAGATTTTAGAAAAACTAGAAAAGAAAGAAAAGATACCAAATAAATGGGTTGCACTTACAATCGATGACGCTTATAAAAGTTTTTATGACAATGGTTTAGAGATTTTTAAAAAATACAATTATCCATTTAGCTTGTATGTATATGTAGAAGCTACTGAAAAAAAATATGGTGATTTTATGACATGGGAAGAGATCAAAGAAGCATCAAAATATGGTGAAATTGGATTACACTCATATTCTCACAGTAGACTTCAAAATCTTACAAATCAAGAACTACTTGAAGATACGCAAAAAGCATATGATATTTTTGTAAAAAATACTGATATAAAACCAGTAACATATGCATATCCTTACGGAGAATATAATGAAAAAGTAAAAACTACTTTACAAAATAATTTTCCGTTTATATCAATTTTAAATCAAAATACTGGTTCAGTAAATATAAAAACAGATAGATTTGATATCCCTAGAATTGCACTTGTAGGTGATGTAAACATAAATCATAAGTTACGATACACAACTTTTGATGCCCAATGGATTGAGCCAAAAAAGTTTCCACAAGATGGAATACTTAAAAGTATAAAAGCTACTGTTGATCCAAAATATAAAAACTTAAAACTTTATATCACAGGTCAAGGATGGCAAGATGTCAAAGTAAATGATGGTATTGTTGACCTAGATGTAAATATTTTTTTAAAAAATACAAGAACACGCATAATGATTGGCCCGGATGTTTTTACCATCTCAAACCACATTATAAATAAAACCAAATCCAAAACTAAAAAAGGGGAATAATATGATTAACGAAAATTACGAAGAAGCAAAAATAAATATGGACAAGTCTTTAGAGGCTTTAAAACGAGACTATATGACACTTAGAACTGGTAAAGTTCAACCAAGTATATTAGACAATATTACTGTAGACTACTATGGTACACAAACAGCATTATCGCAAGTAGCATCAATTTTAGTACCAGATGCAACTACTATAAATATTTCACCTTGGGAAAAACATTTAGTAGGGGAGATTGAAAAAGCAATTAGTGCTGCTAATATTGGAGTAAATCCAAATAACAATGGGGAATCAGTACAGTTATTTTTTCCACCAATGACGCAAGATCAAAGAAAAGAGAGTGTTAAAGGTGCTAAAACAATGACTGATAACGCTAAAGTTGCAATCAGAAATGTGCGAAAAGCTGCAAATGATAAAATCAAAAAACTCTTAAAAGATAAAGAGATCAATGAAGATGAATCAAAGAAAGCTCAAGATGAAATACAAAAACTTACTGATGGTTATGTATTAAATGCTGATAATATCTTTAAAGCAAAAGATATTGAAATCATGAAGATATAACTATGAATGTAGAACAAATATATAAAGATTCTGAAGCATTACTTGAAGGACACTTTAAATTAAGTAGCGGTAATTTTTCAAAATTTTATTTACAATCAGCAAAGGTTTTAGAGAATCCTAAAACAGCAAAAATTTTAGCAGAAGCTCTAGCAACACAGATAAAAGAATCTGGAATCAAAGTTGATGCTGTATGTTCCCCTGCTTTAGGTGGACTGATCGCTGGTTTTGCACTTGCAACAGCTTTAGATGTACGATTTATTTTTGCTGAACGAGTAGATAAAGAGATGACTATTAGAAGAGGTTTTGAAGTGGCTCAAGGCGAGAACTACATCATCTGTGAAGATATCATCACTACTGGCGGTTCAGCTCTTGAAGCTGCAAAACAAGTAGAAGCTGGTGGAGGGAATATTGTTGCTTACGCTGCTTTAGCTAATAGAGGTTTTTGCTCAAGAGAAGGAAGCTCTTTAGAAAGAAAAGAGACTTGTAAACTGCCGTTAGATAAGCCGTTGTTTGCCTTAGATGACTTTACTTTTGAAATGTATTCTCCAGAAGAGTGTGATTTCAAAGATATTGCATACAAACCAGGAAGTAGAGGAAATTAAATTTCTTCTACTTTACTAGTAAATAGAAGTACAATCTTCTATTTAAATTTTCCATCAGTCCAATAATCATCTGATAATTCAATTTTTTTATCTTCTGCATTTTTTCCAGTTACATTTATAAATGAAGCTTTATATCCATCTTCACTTCCAGCAGCTCTAATTTTATATGTTTCAGAGTTTGGCGCTTTTGTTATTCCAAAATAACTTAGCCCAGCTATAATAACTATAGCAATAAATATCGTAAAAAAATTTGATTTATTCTTTTTCTTTTTTGGCATTTATAAATTCACGGCTAACCATTAAACTTTACAATAGCAGAACCCCATGTAGCACCACCACCAAAAGCATCTAATAATATAGTTTTTCCATTTGTAAGTCTTCCATCTTCAAAACAGTCATTCATAGCCATAGGAATAGAAGCAGAAGAAGTATTACCATACTTTTCAACAGTAATTACCTTCTGGTCATCATTAAGTTTGAGAGCATCACCTACTGCTTTTATTATTCTTAGATTAGCTTGATGAGGAATGAAAAGATCAATATCTTCATTAGTATAATTATTTTTAGCCATGATTTTTTTCACATCAGAAGTGAGAGTTTTTACTGCTATTTTAAAGGTTTCATTTCCTTTCATATGCATGAATTTATCCTCACTACTTCCAACACCTGGAATATAAAGAATATCTTTTAAACTTCCATCTGCACTACACTGCACATCGATAATTGATTTTTCTTTATCATCTGTTGCAGATATGATAGCAGCTCCAGCTCCGTCACCAAAAAGCATACAAATAGTTCTATCTGTATAGTCCATAACATTACTTACTTTTTCAGCACCTATAATAAGTACATTTTTCTTCATACCAGATTCTATAAAAGCTTTAGCAACACTTAGCGCATATACGAATCCAGTACATGCAGCACTAATATCAAAAGCCATAATATCTTTGATACCAAGTTTTTCAGCAATTAAACATGCAGTAGAAGGCATAGCACTATAGTCTGGACTAAGCGTTGCACATATAACTAAATCAATCTCTGATACATCAATATTAGCTCTTTGTATTGCAACTTCTGCTGCTTTTGTACCTAAATCACTTGTATTCTCATCTTCACTAGCAACTAGTCTTTCTTTGATACCCGTTCTTTTAAAAATCCACTCATCTGTAGTGTCAATTTTATCTGTAAACCAATGATTTGATCGAACTTCTGAAGGCTTATAGGCACCTATAGATTTAAATGAAGCATACATAATTTAGTCCTTAAATTGATTTAATTTATCTTCTATATCTTGATTTAGATTTGAATCTGCTGCTGCAATTGCTTGAAAAATTGCATTTTGAATAGCTTTTCCACTTGATTTACCATGAGCAATAATCACAGGTGATTTTACCCCAATAAGTGGTGCTCCACCATATTCTGCATAATCAACTTTTAATTTTAAGTTTTTAAATACTTTACGCATCAAAACAGCACCAGTTATCGATACTAATGATCTTCGTAAATTATCTTTTATTATTTTTCCAATAGTATCAGCAACGCCTTCTGCCGTTTTCAACATGATATTCCCGATAAAACCATCACAAACTACCACATCAACAGTACCATTAAAGATATCATTTCCCTCAACATTACCTACAAAATTTGGAAGTTTTTCTAAAAGTTTAAAAGCTTCTTTTGAAACTTCATTTCCTTTTGATTCTTCTTCTCCATTGCTCAGTAATCCTGTCATTGGATTTTCAACACCTAATACATCTTCTGCATATAACTGTCCCATGATTGCAAACTCTCTCAAGTTTTTTGCATCACAATCAACATTTGCTCCTACATCCAAAACTAGTGTAGTGCCAACAACTGTCGGCATAAGTGTTGCAATAGCTGGTCTACTTACACCTTTAATTCTTCCTATTCTCAATGTTGCTAAACTCATGGAAGCACCACTGTGTCCGGCACTTACATACGCATCCGCTTCACCATTTTTTACAAGTTCTATTGCTTTATAGGCTGTGCTTTCTTTTCGCTTGAGTGCATCTGTGGCATGATCTTTCATACTTATAACATCATCCGCTTCATGAATTATAATTCTATGATCAAATTTTTGAGGAATTAAAGGTAAAAGTTCTTCTTTTTTCCCAACTAAAACAGCTGTAAAATGTCTATCTTTTTTGAGTGCAAGAAGAGTACCTTCTACAATAGGTTTGCAACCATTGTCGCCACCCATTGCATCTATTGCTATTTTAAGCATTACGCTTTATATTCGCCTGTAGTTGGGTTTACATTATGAGGCATTTTCCATGTCCCATCAGTATCTTTAACTGGTCTTTTTAATGTAATTTTGTAATGTGTTCTTCTTTTTGCACTTCTTGAGTGACTCACTCTTCGCTTTGGTACTGCCATTTTATATCCTTAATATTCTATTTCAACTAATTCGTTGTTATTTTTACAAGCATCACATACATGATACTCTGACTTTAGTGATTCTAACTCACCATGTAATATCTCATTAAAATCCAATAAATGGTCTTCAACTTCGATTATTACATACTCTTCATCATCATTTTCTGAAGAATATATCCCATCACTAAGCAAAAATTTTATTTCCAAATCAATAGGAACATTAAATGTAATACCACATTTACAGCAGTCTACATCACATGTTCCCGATATCTTTGAATTAATCTTTGCAAGTTTTGATGATATTTTACTAAAAGTACCTAAAAACTTAACTGAATTTGAATCAATTTCAAACTCACACTCTTGTAAAGGTATCTTTCTAAATTCAATTTTCATTGATTTTTAAATATCAATAACTATAAAAGCTATTAACAAATATCTTTTTGTGCAAAAAAGAAATTGATTTCATTTGTTGCATTTTCAACAGAATCACTTCCATGAACTGCATTTGCATCAATTGATTCTGCAAAGTCTGCTCTGATTGTTCCAGCTTCTGCTTCTTTTGGATTAGTTGCACCCATTAAGTCTCTGTTTGTTGCCATTGCGTTATCACCTTCAAGTACAGTTACAACAACTGGTCCTGAGATCATAAACTCTACTAAGTCACCAAAAAATGGTCGCTCTGCATGAACTGCATAAAATGCTTCTGCTTCTGCTTTACTTAATTGTATTTTCTTTGTTGCTGCAATTCGTAAACCTGCTGTTTCGAATCTGTCAAGAATTTTACCTACTACATTTTTTGCTACTGCATCTGGTTTGATGATTGATAATGTTTGTTCCATTATATGCTCCTGTTATTTATTAAAGTTGCGCATTATAGCTAAATAAATAAATAAAGGCAAGAAAATTATCTCTTACCTTTTGTAAATTAACTTAATTTTATTCTTCTACACAAGGTTCGCCATCGGCTCCTCTATTCGCATTTCTAGGTTGATTTGGAGCGACACTTGAATCATCCCAAACAATACACCCTTCTGTTGGACAGGCATCAGCACATGCAGGAGCATCATTGTCTCCAACGCACTCAGTACATGTTTCAGGATTTACATAATATATATCCTCACCCGTTGGGTTTTCGTCGTTATCTACAATAGATTCTGTGGGACACTCGTCTAAACAAGCATCACAAGATATACATGTATCTGTAATAATTACTGCCATTTTATCTCTCCTAAGATTATTTTGGAAACTTTATCATACTATTAGTAAATTTTACTTTAAAATCCTATTCAGTATTTCTTTTTTATTTTTCTCTTATTTCTCTTATTTTTGAGTAACCATATAGGCAGCTTCAACAGCACTTATACAACTATTTCTTACATTTCCCTTTTCTAAAGCTGCATACCCTGCTGCTGTAGTTCCACCCGGACTCATAACACCATCTTTTAATAATGCAGGATGTATTGTATTTATAAGATCTCCAAAACCACTAAATAAACCATTTGCAACTTTAATTGCTTCTACTCTTTTCATCCCTTGTTTTACGGCACCATCGCATAATGCTTCATGAATAAGTGCTAAATAAGCAGGACCACTTCCAGCAACGCCAGTTGCGATATCAAGTTCTTTTTCACTTCCTAACCAAAGTGTAATTCCAATTGCTTTAAATAATTCTTCAGAATCTTTTCGAAGTGCAATATCTCCTGTCATCGTTGTCATAGATTTACCAACACTTGCTGCTAAGTTTGGCATCACTCTTACAGTTGCTTTTGCTTTAATATTTTCTTTTAATGCACTTACAGTCGTACCTGCTAAAACAGAATATAATTCATTTGCAATTCCTTTTAATCGTAAACCAACCTCTTGTAAATTTGCAGGTTTTACGCATAATATGATCTTTTTATCTGTCATATCAAAGTCTTCATAAATTTCTTTTTGTATACTTACTCCAAGACTAGATTCAAATTTATCTAGTTTTTTCATCTCACGACCAACAACTTCTATATCAAAAATCTCTTTTAATCCTTGAGCAATAGAGAGTGCCATATTTCCATTTCCAATAAATGTAATTGTTTCTTTCATCTTTTTTCCTTTTATTCAATTATATAAAAAAGGGCAACCCTTTGGATCGCCCTTTTAAAGTTCTATTTAATAGAGTCTGCAAACTCTTTAAAAATATATTTACTTTCATGTGGACCAGGACTAGCTTCTGGATGATGTTGCACTGAAAATATAGGTTTATTTTTATACTTTACACCTTCTATTGTATTATCAAATAAATTTATATGAGTCAATTCTGCAATAGAAGCTATACTATCAGGTACATTATAGTTGTGATTTTGTGCTGTGATTTCCACAACATTTTTATTGTTTTTCACAGGATGATTTCCACCATGTTGTCCAAATTTTAACTTATATGTATCATGACCATGCGCAATACTTAACATTTGATGCCCTAAACAAATAGCAAAAATAGGGATCTCTGTACGAATTAATTTTTGTACTTCTAATTTTTCTTTTGTTAAAGTAAGTGGATCCCCTGGACCATTACTTAAAAAAATTCCACCAATTTCACCAGCGTCAAATCGAGCGATAAGATCATCAGCCTTAAAATCACTTGGACTTACTTCTACTTCAAGTCCAGATTCAACTAATTCATTTAAAATATTTCTTTTTACACCAAAGTCAATAACAACAACTTTTTTATCACTCATAAGTGCTTTATTATATGACATTGTTGACATATTCCAAGCACCATTTTTATGGATATATGATTCTTTTGTAGTTACTTGTTCTATATAATTTACATCTTCAATTCGAGGACTTGAATCTAATAAAAGTTTTAGTTCCATCTCATTATTGATCTCCGTTGATGCAATCATCATCATCGCACCATTGTCTCGTAACATTTTTGTTAAATATCGTGTATCGATATCACAAATTCCTAAAGTACCATTTTCTTTTAGTAAATCAGCTAAAGTTTTTTCACCACGAAAGTTTGAATACTGATCATTATATGCTCTTACAAAAACACCTTTACAGTGTGCTTTTGAACTTTCATTATCATTTTCATTTACTCCAACATTTCCAATCTCTGGCATTGTAAAAGTTACAAATTGTCCAGCGTAACTAGGATCTGTAATAATTTCTTGGTAACCAGTTAAAGAAGTATTAAACACTATCTCACCTACATGTGTTCCTTCTGCACCAAAAGATTTTCCAGTTAAAAATGTTCCATTTTCTAAATATATATAAATATCTTTCATCATAATCCTTTTATATCAACCCTTTTTTCATCAGTTCTTCCTCGTATAATCTATGAAACACAATATCATAATCTTCTGTACCAGGAATAAGTTTTCGTTTATAAGTTTTTATTTTTTCATATGCTAAAGTATCAGCCTCATCATATCCTTTGATAAAGGCGCTAATAGACTCAGCAATCAGATTTTTTACTTGATTATCACTTACAATAAAGTGTATAAAATCTTCTTCATATAGATAATCCATTATTAAATGGGCAATATTTGAAAATCTATCTTCGAAATTTAAATTTACACCAAAATCATTCGCCATTCTCTTTTTCGTCATCCAAAAAAGTTGTCGATAATCAGCTTTATAAAATTCGATATCATCTTCTTGCTTTTCTAAAAGGTCATCAACTGCATTATCAAGTTCTATCTCTTTTTGAACATCTTCATTTAAGATTCTTTCACACTCTTCTGCTATAGAAGCTTTTTCTTTTCTTACTTCTATAAATTCAGAATTTACTATATCTTTTGTTATTTTTCTTGAGATATAAGGCGTATGTTGCTTTTTTAATTTCATAATCTTCTTTCCTTATTTTCGGATGATTGTGTCTTCACGCTCAGGACTTGTTGAGATGATACCTACTCTTGTATTTGTTAACTCTTCTATTTTTTCAATATAAAGTTTTGCAGTTTGAGGTAATTGATCAAACTCTCTACATCCAACAACACTATCCCACCCTTGTATCTCTTCATAAATAGGAGTTATATTTTCCATATCAGATGGAACATAATTTATTTTTTCTCCATTTACTTCATAGGCAACACAAATTTTAATAGTATCAAAACCATCTAGCACATCAAGTTTCATCAATGCTAATTGATCACAACCATTTAATCTACTTGCATGTTTTACACCAACAGCATCAAACCAACCACATCTTCGACCTCTTCCTGTTGTTGTTCCTACTTCTTTTCCTACATCCGCCATAATTTTTCCAGCATCTGTAAAATCTTCTGTAGGGAAAGGTCCATTTCCTACTCGTGTAGTATATGCTTTTACAATACCAGTAACCACACCAATATCACAAGGTGCAATACCTAATCCAGTACAAGCCCCAGCACTTACAGTCGCACTTGAAGTTACATACGGATAAGTACCATGATCGATATCAAGTAAAGTTCCTTGAGCACCCTCAAGAAGTATCTTTTTATCAGCATCAATCGCATCCCATACAAGATTTGTAGTATTGGTGATAAATTTACTTAATTTTTCACTATAACCCTTCAGCTCAGATAGAAGCTCTTTTTCATTTGGAAGTTTCACATCCATTGCATCAAAAATTACTTTGTTCTCAGAAAAATAATCTAAAATATTTTGACATAATTTTTCAGGATGAAGTAAATCACCTGCTCTTTGACCAACTCTATTGATCTTATCAGCATACGCAGGTCCGATCCCTTTTCCTGTTGTTCCAATAGCATTCTCACCTCTTAATTTCTCTTTTGCTTGATCTATTAAGCTATGATAAGGAAGATTTAAGTGTGCTTTATCAGAGATAAAAATTCGTCCTTCAAGGTTTTCGAACTGTTCCATCTCTTTGATAATCGATTCTGGATTTAATACTACTCCATTTCCGATCACATTAATAGCTTTTGGATTGAGTATTCCAGAAGGAACTAAATGCAATGCATATCGAACTCCATCAACCCAAATTGTATGTCCAGCATTGTGTCCACCTTGACTTCTACAAACCATATCATACTCTTGAGCAAGTTTATCAACAATTTTACCTTTTCCTTCGTCACCCCACTGGATTCCTACTATTACATCTGCCTTACTCATCTTCTTATCCTTCCATCACTTTTAATAAACTGTCTGTGTAGATTGCAAAACCTAATGAATTGATACCATTACTTTTGTATCCACCACCTTTTGCAACTGTTAAATTATCATTAATTACCCGATAATAAATATCGTCGTAATACTTCATTGCACTATAATAGATAGGAGAAATATTTACATTTTCATACTCTATCTCTTTTCCTATAGATATTAGCTTTTTACACTCTTTTTCTATACATTTTGGCAATATTTCTAAAATGTTCTCTAAATCTTCTGTTGTTTTTACAGCTATAAGTTTTGTAAGCCACTCAAAATTAAGTGCAAACAACCCTCCTATTTCTGCATTTTTAAACAATTCGATACTTATACTATACTCTTTTGAAAGAATAAGTGGTATATTTATATTTGCAATTTGTACCAAAGAAGAAACATCTAATTTTTTGAGTAATTTACAATTTAAATTAATCATATCACTTATATTGTCATGTCCAATCCACTCAGCACCGATTTGATACGATTCATTTGCAGGATATGTAAATACAGGTTGGATATAAAACCATTTTTTATGTAAAGTTGCACGACCTAATCTTTTACTAATAATTCTCACAACATCTAGTGTACTATCCGCTCGTAATGCCAAACTATTATTATGTGCATCACTTAAAGTGATCAAAGATTTTGGGTCATCAATACTTTGATGTCCAGAATAAGAAAAATTTGGAGTTACAATCTCTTCAAAACCTTGCTCTTCTAAAAAATCACTTGCATTATTTTCTATAGTTCTTTTGTTTTTAGCAGTTTTACCAAAATAAAGTCTACTCCCTGTTGGGATTTCATGTTCGTAAATCATAATTAATTGTTTATTTCCATAAAAATTTTGTTTGCTGTACCATCAAATGTTCTGATACCTAAATCATCAAGAGCTTTTTCAACTGCATTTACAGCCCAACATGCTTCATAATCAGCAACAAGTCCCATATGATTTACTCTAAAAATCTTCCCTTTAAGATGATCTTGTCCACCTGCGATATTGAGATCATATTTTTCTTTTAATATTTTTCGTATCGCATTTGAATCTTCAGTATAGATTGTAGTCATCGCATTTGCAGGAGTATGAGGATATACTTCTAGTCCGATAGCTTTATACGCTTCTCGTGTAGCTTCCGCTCTTTTTGCAGTTTTTGCATATAGAGTATCAAATCCTGACTCTTTTAATTTTGACAAAATGCTCTCTAATCCAATGATAAGAGTAGTAGCAGCAGTCCATGCTGTCGTATTTGTTTTTTGTTTTTTAATCTCTGTTGCAAGATTAAAATAATATCCAGCAGATTTTTTCTCTATTTTTGCAACTGCATCGTTACTAAATCCAATCATAGAAAGACCTGGTGGCAACATAAGTGCTTTTTGACTTCCTGTAATAATCGCATCGATATAAGTAGTATCAATTTTTTCAACACCAATGGCAGTAATACCATCAGCAACAACTGTAATATTTGGATTGATCGCTTTTACCGCTTTTGCAATAGCTTCTACAGGATGTCTCAATCCTCCAGCACTTTCACATATCTGCACAAAAATAGCATCTATTTCTGTATCATTTTTTATTGTATTTACAATCTCATCAATACTTACAGGAGTATTCCACTCATGTTTTATTTCACAATATGGAAGGCTGTGAGCATCACATATTTTACCAAATCGTTCACCAAATTTTCCACTATTTACTGTAAGAGCTTTTTTATGTGTCAAGTTTATAACACAAGCTTCCATAGCTCCTGTTCCACTTGATGCTAGCATCACAGCTTCAGGCATATCAAATAACTCTAAGAGTAATTCTCGAGTTTCTTTAAAAATATGTTCAAATTCAGGTGTTCGGTGGTGTAGAGTTTCACTGCTCATTGCAGTTCTCACAAATTCAGGTACGGCTGTAGGACCAGGAGTCAATAGCATAACTATCCTTTTAATAATTCATTATTTATAGAATGATTATAACTAACTCTTTATAAAAATTTAATAAATTAATAAGTGTCTCTAGTTGCTATTAATTTTGATATTGCATCACTTGCTTCTTTTGCTTTAGAAACTCTTTCATCGTTAAATTGTTTTAATGAATTAAGAGTTTCAATTTTCTCGTGATCAATATTAGATTTAATCTGAATTGCTTTCCTATTATTTGATGCACCTACAGATGCTGACCATTTTTCTTTATTATTTATATACACTTTAGATGATGAACTTGTCGCGTTTTTGCTAAATACAATGACATCATCTTCTTTTAAGTCAAGAAGTTCTTTTACATCCATATCTGTTTCTGCAAGCATAACATCGATTTTCATTTGTGATCCAGAGATCAAGGCATTGATATCTTTCTTTTTACTCACTTTTCTATTTTTCGCTTCTGCAAATATCTTTTCTACAATTACATCAAGCAATGACTCAATATATGAAATAGGATAACAAATAGATAAAAATCCAGATTCATCATCAATCGTAATCTCAAATACAACTAACAATACAATCTCATGATCAGAAATAATCTGAATTGCATTTGCATTTGTATCCATACTTTCAGTTTTCAAATTTATTGTAGAAACATCATCCCACGCTTTTTTTAAGTTTTTCATAATAAGTTGATAAAAGTGATTAAAAACTTGCAGCTCTATCTCTGTAAGTTCTTTTTCTGTAGAATCAGTAAGAGAACTTTCTCCATTACCTAGTAAATGAGCTATGATTTTATGACTAATTGCAGGATTACATTCCATTACAATTCTTCCCTCAAGTGGTTTAATTGAAATGGTATTTAAACTCGTGATTTGAGGAATAGATAAAATAAATTCACCATAAGTCATCTGTTCAATACTATACAATTTCACATCAACAATCTTACGTAACATCGCGGAAAGTTCACTAATAGTAGTACGAAGCATCTTATCATGTAATGCACTAAATGCTTTCATCTGTTCTGCTGAGATACGATTTGGCTTTTTAAAGTCGTATATCGCATAACTTTTATCTTTGTTTACTGTTCCTATATCTGAAGGTAAATCTTCTAAACCACCATCTTCATCCGCAATATCCAATAACGCATCAATCTCATCTTGACTTAAAAACTCTGCCATATTATCTCACAATCTCTACATCTGCATTGATTGCACCAAGTTCATCAAGCATTTGTATTGTTTCTATTCGTTCAGTTATACTTACATTCATCATTTTCATAGCTCGCATTAAATCAGATACAGTAGGTTGTCCTTTAGAATTAATAAGTGCATTGTCTATATCTATTCGTTTTAAAATTGGTCTGTTTATCTCATCACTAACTAACTGATCAAGTTTTGCTTCATCACCTAAATTTTTTCCAGTATTTACGGCATCATCATTCCATGCTTTGTCAGATAAATCACTTTTTTTGATTCTGATCGTAAAATTCTCTCTTGAAATTGTTACTGGACTTATCGTGATATCTGCTCCCGCAATTATGATCTCTTTTACAGGATCGATAATCACTTTTTTCTTCATTAAAATATCTATTTTAATATCTTCTATCTCTGCTATAAAGAGCACTGTAGACATATCTGTAGGTTTCATCACTTTAATCGTTCGAGTGTCATACGCTAAAGCAATTCGATTTCCAAATTTTTCATTTATTCGTGTTTCTACCATTGCTGCTATTCTCGCATTTTGTTTTATCAAGCTTAATGTTATTGATGTTTCAGCATTAAGATCATAAGGAATTTCATTTTCAACTATAGCTCCATCATAAATAAAACCTGTTTTACTATCATCTTGTCTACTTCTTCTTCTGTCCGCTGAGGGAGTAATACCCATTACCGTTCCTTGAGCTAAAGCATACACCTGACCATCTATCCCTTTAAGTTGTGTTACCAAGAGTCTTGCCCCATCTAAGTTTGCTCCATCTAAAGAAGATACATCAACTTTAATTTTATCACCTTGTCTTGCGAATGCTGGAAGTGTTGCTGTAACAACAACTGCCCCAACATTTCCACTAGCCCCGTCAAGCTTTATATTTGCATTTCGTAAAAGGTTTTGTAAAGTTTGATCTGAAATAGCATCTCCATCTTGTCCACTTGTCCCCACAACCAAACCATATCCAATAAGCTGATTTTCTCTGATACCTACTATGTTGGATATATCTTTGATCGTTTGTCCATAAACAGTCAAAGAAAGAAAAAGGGTTAATAAAAAATTTTTCAATTTGCGCTATCCTATATATTTAGTTTGTTATCATAAACATTTTATCTAAACTTTAATAAAATAAAGATATACTTTATCTAAATAATTTAATATTAAGGTTTCTTGTGAATATATATATTTATGGCAGTACTGCATTTACTAATGAAATACATAAAGTTCTCGACCATGGAAATATTCGATTAAAAATTGAAGACTGTGATGTAGTTGATGTTACAACGCTTCAACACTTAAAAGAATTAATTATCGAAGATCCCTATGAAATATTTTTAATCGATGAAAATAAGATTATCGAAGATGACTTTATCTCTAAATATCTTAAATTTTTACTTCCAAAAGATGGTATCAAAAAACAATTTTTAGACCATCATGGCATTGGAGATATTAGCCAAAGAACATATAACGATCTCCTTCTTTACATCGAAAAAAGAATCGAAACTATTCACAAAAAACCAAAAGCCACAGAAATCAATTCTGTTGAAGATATTTTTGAAGCGTTTGAATATGATGAACACTCTTCAAGTGAAAAAAAGGCTGCTACAAATGAGTGAATTTACACAAATAGATGACCTCACAGAATCAGATATACTCGAAGCACTCGGCGTACAATCTTCAATAAATCCTCAATCAAAAGAGCAATCTTCAGAAGATAAAGAAAAAGATGAGGATGAAATAAAAATAGAAGATTTAGATGAAGAGCAAGTTATAATTGAAGATATCGAAGATACTAAAGAGGAAAAAAAAGCAATTCAAACGACTATAAATTCAGATGAACTTGTATCTATTTTAGGTCAATTACTACATAATAAAACATTAGAAATTACGATCAAAATCAAAGACTAAAATGGATTTAATAGCAATATCACAAAGTACCGTTCATATCATTCTTTTACTAGGATTACCTTCATTAATAGTAAGTATGGTTATTGGTCTTTTGATTAGTATCTTTCAAGCTGTTACCCAAATTAGTGATGCTTCTTTGTCTTTTGTTCCTAAAATGATCATCGTTTCTGTATTTATCGTTATTTCACTTCCTTGGATAGGAGATAATATAGAAGGATATACATACGAACTCTGGGACATGATTATCGCATTTGGTAAAACACAATGATAAATAAACTCTACAAACTGAAACAACAGCAAATAAACCAGCAAGTTTTACTTAAACAGCAATCATTGTCAAAAATAGAAACCATAAACAATGAACTACATAACACAAATCAGGCTTTTCATACAACAACAGTTGATATTATGGGTGCGATATCAGACTTTAGAGTGTTGCAAATACATAAAGAAACGATGAAAGAACATATGATAAAACTTGCTCAGGATAAAATGAAACTCTTACAAAGAATAGAATATTATGATAGTATTATACTTTCACTCAATAAAGAAAGTGAACAGTTTAATTATATTTTACAAGAAGATAAAAAAATAGAAGCAAAAAAAATACAAAAACTTGAAGAGTTGGTTGCATCTGAATATATGCAAGCAAAATATATTCAACAAAGAAAGGATTCAAATGATTACTAAACTTATACTTTGTACCTTTTTAGTGATAACTATCTCAAATGCTGCAACAACACAAGAAGGTGCACTTTATAAAGAAAAGCAAGAGCTCATAGCAGTAAAAGATGAACTCAATGAATTTTATGAAATTAAAGAGTTAGAATATCAAAAGAACAAAGTAATATTAGAAGAACTTCAAAAAGAGATTGAAAAGTCAGAACAATCAATACTTGATACACAAAAAGCAAATCAAAAAATCCTTGATGAGATAAATCGTGTCATTACATCTAAAGCGATGCAAATGTATGATAAAATGAAACTCAGTGTTGCTGTTGATGTATTTAATGAAATGATTGAAAATGGCGAAATTGATGAAGTATTTGATATAATGATAAGAATGGAAGAGAAAAGAGTCATAAGAATATTGAAAAAATTTGAAACTCCAACATCCACAATTTTAATGAAGAAAATGAGAATTCTTAAAGATAAAAACACAAAATAGGAGAAAATAATGGCAGAAGAAGTAACAGGTACAAATAGTAAAAATCCAATGATGATGGTTTTAGTTGGTTTAATAATTGTACTGATATTAGTTATGGGTGGTATTGGATATTTTATGTATTCAAAAGGTTTATTTAGTGACCAGCCAGTAAATGCAGCAGCACCTACATCAGAAAATACAGTAACCGTTGCAAAAGAAGATTTAGGTGAAATATTTTTAGCACCAATTGATAGTTTAGTACTCAATATTACCGATGCTAAAGGTCGTGCAAAACTTATGAAGTTGTCATTTACCCTCAAAACAAATGAATCTTCAATCGAAGCACTCATCGAAGCAAATAAAGCTGAAATAGTTGATTCTGTTATCCGACAAATTAGTGCTAGAAGTAGTGAAGAGCTCCTTACTGTTGGTGGAAAAGCGATGCTTAAAGAAGAGATGATCGACGAACTCAACAATATTTTAAACGATGCAACAGATGGCGATGATGATATTGTAAAAAACATGGTTATAGATATATTTTTCACATCATTTGTAATAAAATAATATAAAAAGAGACCAGCATGATAATTATAATAAAAACAAGAAATAAAAACCAATTCTTAATAAAAGCATTATCTGTGCTTGCTCTTCTACTTATGTTTTGGTTATATTATGGACATATGAGTGAAAAATTTCAAGAACAAAACAATGCGCTAGTAACGCAACTTGATGAAACAATCGTAAAGAAAAAAATAGACAAATCTATAGATTTAGAAAAAACGATTTACAAAGAAGCAGTTGTAATCGTGAACCTCTTGGAACAAAAACATATCCAATCGATCAAAATAGTAAAAGATAAACTCTTTCTTGTATGTGATTTTAGTACAGATATAGAGCCCTTACTCATACGATATGGAGTTGCAGCAATGATTAAAAACTCAAATCAAAACATAAAAATAGCAATCGATCTTAAAACTATTGTGGAGAATAAATATGATGCATAAACTATCTCTATTTATCGCAAGTATTTTTGTGTTTATTGGTTGTGCCAATAATACTGAGAAAATAAACAAGTCTGTCATCATAGATGAAAAACCAAAATACCAAGTCGAAAAAGTAGTGAAAGTACCTGTTCAAAATGCAAAGGGTTCACTTTTCTCCAATCAAGGGGGATCTTTATTTGCAGATAAAAGAAATCTTCAAATAGGTGATATTGTATTTATCATCATTAAAGAAGGCGCAACAGCAACTACATTTAGTGAAAAAATCATGGAAAATAATCTAGCTAATAATGATAGAAATTATAAAGGGGGTGCTATTACTACAACTGATGATACTCCTAGTTTTTTAACTTCGGCAGCAGATAAACTTAACGGAATATTAGGTATTAGTGCTGCATTACCTAGACTTGATAGAGATGTTGACTTTACCTCAGAATCTACTGCATTAGATAATCTTGACTATGATATATCAGCAGTTGTAAGCCAACTCTATCAAAATGGAAACTATTTCATAGAAGGAACCAAAGAAGTTGCTATCAATGGACAAAAACAAACATTAAAACTAAGCGGTGTACTAAGACCTTATGATATAGACAATAATAATCAAGTCAATGCAGATAAACTTGCAAATTTAAAAGTAGTTTACTCTAAAAACGGTGATGAAATGGACTTTATGGAAAAACCATGGGGAACAAAACTCATAGATACTATTTGGCCATTTTAATCTAATTTTAAGAAATGTAATAGTATCATTAGATAAGTAATAAGGGAAATATAATGTTAAATATATTAAATGTAGCACAATCAGGATTACAAGCATCACAAACTCAAGTTGAGAATGTGATGAATAATTTGGCAAATCAAACTACAGAAGGCTATACAAAACGAGTTGTAAATGTATCGGAACTTGAACAATCCGATTCTAGAAAAACAGGTCGAGGCATAGGTGTAGATAGTGTAGATAGAATAACAGATATTTATATGTACCAAAATTTGATCAAAGCAAGTAGTACTCTTTCAAATATAAATGAATTAAATTCTATGCTAGCAGACATTGAGTCAATATTTAAAGAAACAGAAGACTCAGGTTTTTCTGCAGACCTTGACAGATACTTTAATTCACTCGAAAATCTACGAACAAGTCCTCAAAATGAAGTATATAAAAACGATGTAAGCAATAATGCAAAAGCGATGGTTGCAAATCTACAAACTATGTATAAAAACATAGAAGATGTAGAAAAAGGAACCATTCAAAACATCAATGAAAATGTAGGTGAGATCAATAATATTTTAAAAGAAATAGGAAATGTTAGTAAACAAATAGTCGAATCAACTAACGGTACTCCAAATGATCTTTTAGACAAACGAGATCTTTTAGAAAAAGAATTATCAACCTATATAGATGTAGAGATATCAAGAGAAGATCTCTACGAACTCAAAATTGCAGGAGTAACAGCTGTACGATTTGATACAAATGTACATGAAGTGACAATCATCGAAGAGTATAATCCTCAAAAAGATGTGTATGCTGCTGTTGATCAAAACGGAGTCACACTTACTGATCCGATTCGAGATTCATTGATTCCAGGGACATGGGATGGAGCAGGAAATCAGGCTGAAATACAACAAATAAGTATCTCTGGAGAAGCTACTTCAAATAGTATTCAATTTTTAGGGTCAACTATTCCTACTGTTATAGGTGATGATGCATCAACAGTTGCAGGAGAAATCGGTACTTTAAGTGCTGATATTATTGAGAAATGGAATCAGAATAATCCAAATAATACAATTCAAGATATCCCTGTTGGTTCAGGAAGTGGTATTTCCGTAACTGGTTCAACAATTACAATAACTTATGATGATTTAGAAGGTGATGTACCAGCAATAGATAATACAGATAGTAATGGGTTAGCTTTTACAGGAAGTATCGAAACAACAAAAGGGGAAGTTGATAGTTTAACATATACCCTTAATAATGAATACTCATTAAGTGTAACATACGGTGAAGAGATCTTTGACGCAGCTGGAGTTCCAGTTGATCTAGATGGTTTTGGAAATAATAAAGTTGATGAAACAAATGCACTGCAGGCGATGATGTACAAAATAAATCAAAGTCGAGATATCGGTGGTGTTGTGCAAGTGTACAATGGTCAGTATGAGTTAGCAGAAGATGGAAGTAAAATACTTACAAATGATCCACGACATTCAGATTATGATCCATTAGATCCAGAAAAAGATAGATATCTAGTAATTGAAGCACAAGTAGGTGGAGAAAAAGGTTCTTTTACAGGTGAGTTTCTTGTAAATGATAGTAACACAAAATCACATCAAGAGATCAATCAATTATTAAGTAAAGATGCTATTGACGATATCCACCTCGAAATCTACGACAAAGAGATTAGCTTAGCAGGTGGTAATTTGAAAGCTATGCTTGATAATGTAAAAACAGATTCAGGTTCAAATGTATTTAATGACTATAAAGAAAAACTTGATCAGTTTGCGTATACTTTATCAAATTTGACAGATTCGTATATAGAAAATGCAGATCAATCTTATATTTATGGAACTGATACCGTTGAGTTGAGTTCGGATGAAGATAAAAAAACAGTTCTAAACTTATTTTCAGGAGCAGATGTAAAATCGCTAAAATTTAATGCAGCGTCACTAAATACGCTCACTCAAGATAAGCTTGACTATTTAGCGACTATTCAATGGAAAGAAGATGTTGACTTTGATGGAACAGATATGAATAATTCATCTTTTTCACAATTTTATCAAACACTTCGAGTGAATATTGCAGACAACAAAGAAAATGCTTTTTTTACACAAGGCGCACAATCAGCAGTAACAGAATCATTGCAAAATGCATATGACCAGGTTACAAAAGTTGATAAAGATAATGAAATGGTTGAACTTATCAAATATCAATCAGCATACGAAGCAAATGCAAAAATGATAACGCTTGTAGATGAGATGCTACAAACGATACTCAATATGTAACACAAAATAAATACTTAAAAAGGAGTAAATTATGGCAACAGATTATTCACAACTAGGATCATTCGCAACAGGTGGAGCAGCAGCACTAAATGGTGAGCTAATCCAAAAACTTTATGATTCAGAATCAGAATCAAGAGTAAACCCCCTTACAACAAGACTAGAGCTAATAGATACAGAAGCAACAGTGATTTCTGATATCAATACAAAAATTAATGAACTTATATCAACTGTAGGTTCATTCGATTTATATACATCAGGAACGAACGCATTTGAACAAGTAACAGCAACAGCAAATGGTACTTCAGCATTATTCGATGCAGCTGATGTAAGTGCCCTAAAAGAAGGTACTACAACTGTTGATATCCAACAATTAGCACAAAAAGATGTTTATCAAACTTCTAAATTTTCAGATTCAACTTCATTGATAACTGGAGGTCAGGACAGTGGAGATCAAATCACAGTTAATGGAACAAATTTTACAACCGTGGGTAAATCTTATGATGACCTTGTAACTGATATAAATAATAGTGGCTTATTTTATGCATCCGTAGAGCAAGTTTCTGATACAGAATCTAGACTTGTCATCAAGAGTAAAGATGTTGGAGAGGAAAATGCATTAACAATCACACAAACTGGTGTTGATTTAGGACTTGAAGACACAAGTGGAGTAGATGAATTTGGTGCCGCGAATGGTTCAAATGCAAATCACATACTTCATGCACAAAATATGAAAGCAACTGTTGATGGTGTAGCTTATGATGTATCTTCAAATACTATAACAATAGATGGGAACCTTAAAATCACAGCAGCTGAAATAGGAACATCTTCTGTATCTATTCAAAGTGACACTAGCTCGATTACGCCAGCTGTTCAAGAGATGGCAAATGTATATAATGAGTTAGTACTAATGATAACAGAAGAACTTTACTCTGAAACACCAAGTGTTCAAGATACATCATCTTTAAAATCAATGTTATCAGATATCAAAAATATGGTGTATGGAGAATATGGGACAAGCGAAGAGTCATTATTAAACTATGGATTTGGATTTGATGAGGATGGACTCTTAGAGATTGATACTACAGTATTAAACAAAGCTATTATCGATGATCCAGATAAATTAAAAGACCTGTTTATAGGTGTTGCAGAAAAAGAAGGTTTTGGGACAGCATTAAAGTCACAATTAGACACTTTAAACTCTTATGGAGGACTATTTGACTCTCTTGAAAGTAATATGGAAGCTAGAAAACTAAGTTTAACTTCTGATAAAGAAGATGCAATAAAAGATCTTGATACTAAATATGATATTATGGCTGCGCAGTTTGCAGCATATGCAACAATCATATCTCAAATGGAATCATCATTTGGAGCATTAGCACAAATAATTGCCTCAGAAAATTCATCTGATTAAAATATATACTTAATAGCATTTAAGTATATATATATTATAATTAAACAATAATATTAATTGGAGATTTTAATGAGTTTAGCAACATATAACGAACAAGCGGCAACAACAGATGATCCATATATGCTTATATTAAAGCTATATGAGGGTCTTTTAAAATATTTATCATTTGTTGAAAAAGCAATAGAATCTGGAGAAGTTGAATCAAAATTCGAATATATTAATCGCTCAATCGCAATCTTTGATGAGCTTAGAAATATATTGGATTTTGAAGGTGGAGATGTTGCATACTATCTTGATGGACTCTATTTATATCAAATAGAAACATTATTTAGCGCAGGTGTAGATAGTAACTTAACAGCAATAGCACAAGTAAAAAAAGTAGTAACAGGACTAATCGAAGCATGGAAAGAAGAAACAGGTCTCTAAAGGCTTTATCTGAGATGAGATACTTAGATAGTCTTGAATCAGAGCAAAGAGCAGAAGCATTATCAAAGTGGGTGATCAAATATCTCACAGAAGGTAAAATCGAAGATTTCCATCTACCTTTGGATGATCTAAATGCACTATCAGAACTATTTTATAGAAACTATTCTTTTTTACAACAGCATAGAAAAGATATGAAACACCAACTAGACAATCACAAAAAAATAAGAGAGTTTTTAAAATAACTCTCTTATTTTACTTCCCTTAGACTAAAATCAAAACTAATAATTTAATCCAACAGCATCACGAATAATTTTTAATTTCTTTTGTGCAACAACTCTTGCTTTTTGTGCACCTTTTTGTAAGATAGCTTTCACTTCATCTGGATTATTGAGATAATATTCTCTTTTTACAGAATATGGTTCAAAATATTCATTTATTTTATCTAATAGTGTGAGTTTAAAATGACCATATCCTTCTCCAGGTGTCACATATCTTTTTTGTAAATCTAAAAGTTCAGCATCGTTCATAAAGAGTTTACATAAAGTATAGATATTACAGTTTTCCCACTCTTTTGGCTCATCTAATTCTTTTGAATCAGTGGTGATTTTCATCACTTGCTTTTTGATTGTTTTTTTACTTCCGAACATATCGATAGTATTACCATAGCTTTTTGACATCTTTGCACCATCAGTTCCAGGTACTGTTGCCACATCTGTATCCACTTTAGACTCTGGCATCACTAAAATATCGCCATAACTATTGTTAAAAGTATTTGCTATATCTCTTGCTATTTCTACATGTTGAATCTGATCTTTTCCTACAGGGACAATATTTGAATCAAATAGTAAAATATCAGCAGCCATAAGGACAGGATATGAAAGAAGTCCATGATTTGTAGCAAATCCTCTGGCTGTCTTATCTTTATAGCTATGTGCTCGCTCTAAAAGTCCCATCGGAGTATGATTTGAAAGTATCCAGTAGAGTTCAAGTACTTCTGGTACATCACTTTGTACCCAAAATGTTGACTTTTCTGGATCCATCCCCAAAGATAAAAAATTTACAGCAACATTAAATATATTATCTTGTAAAACTTCTTTTTCTTTTACAGATGTAAGTGCATGATATGACGCAATAAAAGCAAAAAGTTCACCATCATTTTGTGAGTCAATCATCTTTTTTATCATCCCAAAATAGTTTCCAATATGTAGCGTTCCACTTGGTTGTATTCCACTGAGTATTCTCAAAATTAATCCTTAGTATATTTTCGTTATAATATCTAAATTTTATGGAGTATTAGATGAAACAATTTTTTAGATATATTTTTCTAGGTGCCTTAGCACTCATCCCTTTACTTGTAGTAGTACAGCTTATAT
>JBASAI010000134.1:0-1984 GCA_049650525.1 Arcobacteraceae bacterium | reverse complement strand
GCTCAAAGTATTGCCTCCAAATTACCCACTATATCATGATCTATCGCATAAGTTTAAACAGATTTTAGAAAAAGAGATTCCTTCTATTGAACAGTTTAGTATCGATGAGTTTTTTGGGGATATCACTGGATGGATAGAAGATGAAGATGTATTTGATTTTGCTTTAAGGTTAAAAGAGAAGATTAAAAATGAGATTGGATTGCCTGTATCAATTGGTATATCAAAATCAAAATGGATAGCAAAATTAGCAACTGAATTTGCCAAACCATTTGGTGTACTCTATATCAAAGAATCAGAAGTAAATGAATTTATTAAAGAGATACCTATCTCAAAATTTCCAGGAATAGGAAAAGGGTACAAAGAAAGACTAGAAAAATTCAATATCAATACTTTGGGTGAAATAGAAAATAAAAAAGAACTTTTCTACACCTGGGGAAAATCTGGTATACAGCTTTATCATAGAGTGTGTGGATCAGACAATGAAAAAATTGCAATCGCACAGAAACGAAAATCAATAGGACTAGGAAGAAGTTTTGATCCAGAATCTAATAGAGTAGAGATCAAAAGGCGTATATCTATTTTGTGTAGACATATAAGCTTTTTAGCACTTAAAGGAAAACATAGCCCGATGACATTTGCACTCAATATAAAGTATCAATATGGTGCAACAGCAAAAGACTATCTCAACACAAATAGGGCATTTAGTGAACTGATATTAAAACAAGAGATGTTAAAAATATTTGATACAATTGATATTCATAGATCACATGCCATTGTTTATCTTAATTTAGTATTGTCAAATTTCAATGAAAGCAAACAAACAACTATGAATCTTTTAAGTTATGAAGAGGATAATAAACAGGTTAGTTTAACCCATATGATGCAAAACTTACGAAATAAATATGGAATAGATATCATAAAAAGTGCAGGGGAGTTAGAATGAAAATAAAATTAGATACAAAAGATATGATGGAGTGTTATTTTACTTTAAAAGTAGAAGTAGAAAAATTGGGAAATGGGGATGTTTTAGCATTTGAAATAGAAAACGAAGATGTAGATTTTAAATCGTGGGTTGATCTATCTCAAATGCTTTTTTGCAAGATGCTTACTCCTGAAATAATTTCTACACACTTAACAATGAGATTTAAAAAACTCAATAAAGAAAACTCATTTCACAATGAAGAGGATACGGTAGAAGAAAAATATGGATCAGAATCTATTTTTGCAACTATAGATAAAAATCAACATCCTGCATATCTAGTACATTATATAAAAGCATTAGAAAATGTAAAAATAGATAAACGGTTACGGATATTAAATCTAGGTGTTAATAGTGGAGAAGAATTTGAAGTGATTAAAAAATATTCACAAAACTTTCAAAATCTAGAATTAGTTGGTGTTGATTATTGTAGTTCTGCAATAAAGAAAGCAAAGAGAAACTTAGAGGATAAAAATATATCTTTTTTAGTAGGTGATATTACCAAACTTGAAGAGTTACATTTAGGAAAGTTTGATTTGATTATATCTGTAGGAACATTACAAAGTTCAAATCTAGATTTTAATAAAGTATTTATGAATATAGTACAAAATTATCTTGATACAAATGGTGCCATGATCCTTGGCTTTCCAAACTGTAGATGGGTAGATAATGAGATGATATATGGATCAATGGTGAAAAACTATAACTTTTCAGAATTATCGCTTTTATTTAAAGATGTAAATTATTGTAAAAAATATTTACAACAAAAGAAATATAGAGTCACAATAACAGGCAAAGACTATATTTTTTTAACTGCTACATCAATAAGAAAGTAAGTAAAATAGTAAGTGAGAAAAAGAATTTCAAAATTTAAGCTTCAGCAAAGCAAAACCTCTTGACAATAAAGAAAAAACCTATTATAATCCCATCCACAAAGCAAGACAGACAAACGAGAGTTTGAAAAGCTTAAATTGAATGATCTTTAAAAAACACAATGTTAATAAA
>JBASAI010000133.1:0-2980 GCA_049650525.1 Arcobacteraceae bacterium | reverse complement strand
CGTATAGTCACTCAAAACATCAGCTATATCTCTTTTGTCATGATTTGCTACAATACCACCTAATTTTTTATAAGATTCTTGGCTTTTTGCATAAATAAGATATTTGTAGCTTGTGTGAAATGCTACGAGATCTTTAAATGATGGATCATTATTCAAAAAGAGTTTAAAATCTTTGTAGGCAAATATTTGCATCAAAAAGTTTTCTTTGAGCCAGGGATCATTAAGTCTTCCATCTTCTTCGATAGGTAGAAGTGGCTGTTTATCCATCACCTCTTTTGCAAAAACTCCGACCGCTTTTTTCTCACACATATTACTGTTGTTTTGGTAGAGTTTTACTCTTTCGATTCCACATGATGGTGATTTGGCTTTGAAAACAAATCCGCAGAGATTATCCTCAAAGGCTTTTAACGCAAGTGTTTTAGAGATGGTTTCCAGCTCTTCTGTTACATCCTTTTGCTCTTTGTTTGAGATCACTCGTACTTCTCCATCGATTTCGACCAATCGTATAGATTCTCTTGGTGTTCCAAATACGATAGCTTCAGGACAAAATGGTACAAGTTCAAAATATTTTGAGAGCTCATTGACTACAAAACTGTCTTTACTTCCGGCTCCATCATAACGACAGTTTGTCCCTAACAGACATGAAGATACACCAATTTTCATCATTTTTGCATCCCATTGTAAAGATTTATAAGAGACTCTAAGAAGAGTGGATGGTTATTTGGAGCTTTTGCTACCCGATAGTCTTCAAAACCTAACCCATCTGCAACTTCTCTATATTCGATATCAAGTTCACCTTGTGTTTCTGAGTTATCTACTGTAAATGAAGTAGGGTAGATAATCACTTTCTTGTTTGTTTTTACAATTTCGGCTAGCTTATCTTCAAGATATGGTCGAAGCCATTCTAGTGGTCCTAGTCGTGACTGGTAGGCTACTTCTATACTTTTGAATTTAAGACCTTGCTTTTCTAACTCTTTTTTTGCTGTTTCTACATTGGCTAAAATATGTTTTTGGTACAAATCACCTTTATCTACTGTTTTTTGAGGTAGACCATGTCCTGAAAAAATAAGTGTAAAATCTTCACTATTATCATTGTTTAAAGATTCTTTTATTCGTTCTACTATTGCTTTATTATATAACTCATCATCAAAATAACTATCAAGAGTTTTGATTTTATCTGCTACTCCATACATTTTTGCAAATCTTCGTAGATCTTCTATAGATGATTTTGTTGTCGTACTTGAATAGTGTGGATACATTGGAAGCGCATAGATCTCATCATAGTGTTTGATCTTCGCAATCACATCATTTGCAAATGGTGGAGTATATCGCATCACATAAAAAACATCTGCATCTACTTCTTTTTCGAGTCTTCTTATAAGCCGTTTTGTATGCCCCACAATTGGAGAAATTCCACCCAATAAACTATAATTGTGTTGTGCTTCTTTGAGTCTTTTTTTTCGTATAAGCCAGCCTATCATAGCTCGTATAGGTTGTGGAGCTCCGATGATATATTTATCATTAAACATATTTTTTAAAAATACATCCACTTCGCTTATATCATTGGGCCCGCCCATATTCATAAGAACGATAGCTTTTTTGAGTTTTTTAGGTATGTGATTTGTTTCCAAGATGTAAGATCCTCTTTTTAGTATATGATATTTTAGCATATCTAATATATTTTTCTTTTAAAGATGGTATTGTATACCAAAAAAAACTTTTTTGGTATGAGATTTATGACACTTTATGGGGTTTTGATGATTCTAATAATTTTTTGGTTTGTTGATGTCGATATTCAAACATTTTTTTGATGTCATAGGCGATGAATGGTGCTACGATTTTTCCTAAAAATCCAAATGGGAGTTCGTATTCGATGATATCTTTGAGCTCACATACAGAACCTTTTTTCGTAAACACATGTTGGTGTTTCCAAGATTTAAAAGGGGATTTTGCTGCTCTATCAATAATGATTGTTGGAGATTGGATTTTATCAATCATCACCTTCCAGTGCATTGGTATAAAAAACTTTGTAGTTTTAATATTGACTACTTTCCCTTCATAAGTTTTAGTATCATCATCTAAAATTTCTATTTTGATATTTGGTGGCGTGATTCTTTTGATATTTTTAGTATCCATATGAAAGTTAAATAACTCTTCAAGTGTACAGTTTATATATGTAGTTTTTATTATTGTTTTCACAATACCCCTTTATCTTTGTATTCGATAGTATATAGTAGAAAAAAAAGCTAACAAATATCGTAAATAATTTTACATAATAATATTTATTAATTTTATATTTAGAAAATTCAGAACTTTACCACTTCTAAACTAAAAACTTATTCTGTCTAAATATTCTCGAAAATCTTTTGCACCATCTTTTGAACTTACTACAATATCATCAATATCTTTAAATGAGATTTCAAGTTTAGACTGTTCGATACTTGTCATAGATTTGATTTTATCAACATTAATGATGATTGAGCGATGGATTCTAAAAAAATTTTTTTCTTTTAAAAAAGTATCCATATCTCCTATTTTTTTTCGTACATAACACTGTGTTTCTTTGATCTTGATAATGATTTCATCAAGATCCGCTTTGATATAATAGATATCTTCAAGCTCAATTGGATAAATATTATCTCCACTTTTTCCTATGATTTTTTTATCTCTTTTATTTTCAAGACTTTTTTGTTTATATCTGTCTACTTTTTGCAGTGCTTTTGAGATATTTTCTTTTGTGGTTGGTTTGAGAATATAGTCAATTCCTCCATTCTTAAAAGCATCTAAAGCAAACTGTTCATGGGCTGTTTGAAAAATGATAAAGGTGCTAGGGGTGATATCGAGTATTTTATTTGCGAGTTCGAGTCCTGTAATCTTTGGCATCTGAATATCTAAGAACACAATGTCATATTGTGTTCTTGTAAGATTTTTAAGTGCCTCTTCTGGGTCTGAGAATGAAGTTGTATCTTCAAAGTGAAGT
>JBASAI010000132.1:0-21460 GCA_049650525.1 Arcobacteraceae bacterium | reverse complement strand
CTTTTATTAGCCAGCCAAATCAAAACAGATGAAAAAATTATGATACTTTCAGATTCAAAATACAGCATCGACTCTATCTCAACTTGGGCATACGGGTGGAAAGCAAACGGCTGGAGAAAAAAATCTGGAGAGATAAAAAACCTAGACCTCATCAAAAATGCACATAATCTTTACGAACAAATCAAAAATAAAATCATCATCAAGCATGTAAAAGGTCACTCAGGAGTAGAAGGAAATGAATTAGCCGATCGTATGGCACTTCACGCTATCAAAGCACAAAATGATGAGTTTGAAGAGTATGAGTATACGAGTGTGGGGAGTGTTTTGTAAACTAAGGGTTTAAATACCTAGTTCTGATTGCTTATATTTAAGAACTCTTCCTGTATCATCTGCGATATAGATATTGTTTTCATCATCAAAAGCGATCCCTTCTTGGGCTGATTTTTGAAGTTTTATTTTTTTGATGGTTTTGTTGTTTTTGAGATCATATTTGATGAGAAGATTCTCTTTATCACTTGTCATATACAAATATCCCTCGTGAAAAGTGAGTCCTGCGATATCCATATATCCATGATTAAAAACCTCAGTTATCTTTACTTTTTTCTTCTCAAATGAATCTATTCTAAATATCACAGAGGCATTTTCTTTGAGCTTTTTCTTATATGTTATTTTCGATTGATTAGAGAGATAAATAGCACCATTCTCATCTATGGCTATCGCTTCTATTCCTGAGCCTTTTGATTTTTTCAATAGATTTACTTTTTCAAATTTTCTTTTGATTTTTATCTCTTTTTCGATCTTTAAACTCTTGCGATTTACGATTAAAATAGATTCGTCACCCTCAACTGCTAAAAGTAATTTATCATTTTTTATATCATATGTGATCCCTTCGAGATCATATTTTCCGAGATATTTTTGGGTGATGATTGTTCCATCTTTTTTGATATTGTATAGTGTGCCTTCATCATTGACTACAAATAAACTATTTGTAACAGGAACAAAACAGATCCCAGAAGCTTCTGGGATCTGCACTAGTTCTTTTGATGCAAGAGTTGCTACATACAATAAGCATCCCACTGTAATGTTAAATAAAAGATTTGGGTTCATTGTAAACTCTTTTTGAAAAATTTATCAATATTATACCTAATTTTTACTATACTCAATATACCAAATAAGGAAAATATATGGGCATCAAAAAAATTATCAAACTGAGTTTTATTGTTATTGCAATTTTTGTACTTTTAATAGGAAGTATCAGCTCTCTTGTAATGTATCAGATCAAAGAAAATGCTCTCTCTAAAAAAAATATCTCCAAACTTGTTTTCCTACAAGAAGATATGAACTCAAATATTAAAGATTTAATGCTCTCAAATACACAAGAGGAATTATCCACAATCAAAAAAGAGTTTATAGAAAAAGAGTACGAATTTGAGACTATCAAAGCACTTTTTATTTTAAATGATACAGATGATTTTATTGACAATATTATAAGCGATTTGCATCATGACAAACAGATAGCATTGGACTTAGAAATTTTATTTCAAAATGAAAAAGAGATAGAAAAAAACTTTGATATACTTTTTGACTTACAAACAAAAAAAATCTCAAACATGGTATTGTTTTCAAACCTCTATACCCTAGAAAATACTCAAAGAAAAGCATTAGAAAAAAAGATAGAGAAAATTAGAAGTTTAGAAACATTAAAAAACTTTGGCTATGTTCAATACTACAGTAAAGAGACTCTTTATCAGCATAAAAATCAAGAAACACTGAATAAATGGCTATATTTCATAGATGCAATTTACAAAACACATGATATCGACGAACTTAAAGGGTATAAAGATACAGTAAAACACATCGGATCATATATTATCGCAATCAATACAATCGATCAAAAAGAAAAAATTTTACAAAATAATATTTTAACTATTATCGAAAAGAATCAACTCATTAATGCCAATATTGAAAACAATATTGAAAAACTAGCATCAAACTTTATTAATACTGTCTATTTTTATCTCTTTATACTCTTAATTACTACTTTATCTATTATCATTATTTTT
The DNA here is from genome assembly GCA_049650525.1 of Arcobacteraceae bacterium. Taxonomy (GTDB): domain Bacteria; phylum Campylobacterota; class Campylobacteria; order Campylobacterales; family Arcobacteraceae; genus JAIOSF01. The sequence continues at coordinate 19,397 of JBASAI010000132.1, read as the reverse complement.
GGACAAAAAGTTTACAAAAATGTTGGCTTATCTGTTGATCAAATTGAATCTAAAATTGAGGAAGGATTAGCACAAATTAATCAACTCAATGAGGAGATAACATACACCCAAAAAGAGGTAGTTTTTACTATGGGAGCAATTGGCGAGAGTCGCTCTAAAGAAACAGGAAATCATGTCAAAAGAGTTGCTGAGTATTCTAAAATATTAGCCTTACACTATGGGCTTAGCCAAGAAGATGCAGAGATGTTAAAACAAGCAAGTCCTATGCATGATATAGGAAAAGTCGCTATTCCTGATGCAGTTTTAAATAAACCGGGTAGATTCAATGAGCAGGAGAGAAAGATTATGGATACCCATGCACAATTAGGTTTTGATATGTTAAAAAGTTCGAATCGACCTCTTTTAAAATTAGCAGCAACTGTTTCTTATGAGCATCATGAAAAATGGGATGGTTCAGGATATCCACAAAAACTCAAAGGGGAAGATATCAATATAAATGGGAGAATCACGGCTCTTGCTGATGTTTTTGATGCACTTGGAAGTGATAGAGTTTATAAAAAGGCATGGGATGATGCTAAGATATTTTCCCTTTTTAAAGAGGAGAGGGGAAAACATTTTGATCCAAAGTTGGTTGATATATTTTTTGATAATTTAGAGGAATTTCTTCAAATAAGGGATAAATTCAAAGATATTGAATGATCCCTATAAGAAGATTAAATTTGATAGTTCGCTTTTGCTTCTTCTTCTTGTTTGTCGTTCCATTCAAAAAGAAAACACATAGGAAGTCTATCTCTTTTTCCTAAATATTTAGCAGTAACGAATCCAGAGATCATAATCGAAAGTATCGCTACAACTGAAGCAAAGGCAAGTGATGAGATCCCACTAAGACCTTGTCCAACAGTACATCCAATAGCCAATACTCCACCAACACCCATGAGTGCGCCACCTATCATATTGTATTTTATTTTACTGTGTTGTAGTTGTGATGTACATCCAAAACTATACTTTTTGTTAAATTTTGACATCACAAATGCCCCACATAATACACCCAAAATAATACTCACTCCATATGACAAATCAATCACTTGATAATATGAGAAAAACTCTAGTGTTTGAGCACTTGGATATACAAAACTCATACTAGCAACAGCAATCTCTTTTTCCATACTATCAGCACCAATAACACCTGTGATATACCAACCGCCTGCAATAATTAGTCCTACTAAAACACCATCACCTAAAGTAAAAATTCTTTTAAAACTTTTTGTAAGTAAAAATAAAAATATCACTAGAGGAATCAGTACAAAAAATATCCCAACTTGCTCATTTGCTATATATGATGAGATATTTATCAGCGTTTCATTTTGTGTGAAAACAGTGATATATTCAGATACAAAACCTCGTGTCGTAGCATATGCAAAAATAGCTATAAAGAGTAAAGTCACAAGTGAATACGCATCACCTTGAGCAAATTTCACTAGGTGTCTACTACTACATCCATCTGCTAGCATCATACCGATTCCAAAAAGTGTCCCACCTACAATGATGGCAAAATAATTTACATCTTCTTTAAAATAATTTGCAGTTGTAAGATCTATCTCATTTATATTTGCCACAAAATAAGTAGCAACAACAGCAATAATCATAGCCATCACAACAGATGCTGCTCTTTTTGTAGAGTGCATAAGTATGTAGTCCTTTATCGAACCACTAAAACAAAACTGTTTTTTTTGAGCTACTGCGCCAAACACTCCTCCCATTACAAATGCCAAAATATTTACTATTTCAAATACTTCATAATTTTCTATATCGAACATTATTATCCTTTCTATATCTTCTGAATTATAACAAATTATTTATTAGTAGTCAAGTAATCCTATTAATTTACTAGGGAATAAAATTTACTTATAATTATCTATTTTAAGTTTTTTGTAATACTATCACTTTTTTCTCTTACTATCGCCTATTTTTATCTGTTTATTTATATTTGTACAATTTTCTGTTACTATTTTACCAATACAAAATTACAAGAAAAAGGCTTTAGGCTATGCAAAAAAATCAAACACTTCCAATACTCTTAAAAAATCCAAAAATACTTCTCATAGGTGGAGGAGCTGTTGCTTTACAAAAAGCACAAGTTTTACAACACAACAATATCGACTTTTCAATTATCTCTAAAACTTTTCATAAAAAGATACTAACTACAACAAATAAGATTGAACAAAAGCGATTTAAACTCAAAGATATCAAATCATTTTCTATCATCATCGATGCAACTGGTGTCGAAAAAGTCGCTAAAAAACTTTTAAAATATAAAAAAACTCATGATATTTTACTCAATGTTGTCGATGTACCTGCTATTTGTGACTTTTATTTTATGGCATTGACACCAAATCGACCACTTCAAATAGCAGTTTCGAGTAACGGTGCATCACCCACAGCTGCCAAATTTTTTAGAGATGAGTGTGAGAAACTAATTCCCAAAGATATCAGTAAGTACCTTGTAAAAAAGCAAAAACAAAGAGACAAAGGGATCATAAAAATAGCTAAAACAAAAAAAGAATTACAAGGTAAAAATAAAAAGATACTCTAGTTCTCTAGTAGACTATACTCTACTAAACTTGTAGATTTACTTGACATTAAAATTCTTTTCCGTTATAATTCCTCAAATAATTTGAAACTAAGCTCAAATTAGAAGGAAAAAGTATGGAAGACAAAGCATATCGTTCAGTTGTAAAAACCATCTCATGGCGAGTATTAGGTACGATTGATACAATGGTTATATCGTATCTTATCACTGGAAGTTTAGCGATGGCAGCTTCGATTGGGTCGATTGAAGTTGTCACAAAAATGATTTTATACTATTTTCATGAAAGAGTTTGGAATAAGCTCAATTTTGGAAGAGCAAAAGCTCCAGATTACCAAATTTAGGAAATATGATGAATACAACTATAGATGAACTCAACAAAAAATTTCAAAACTCAAACCCACAAGAGATACTAGAGTATTTTATAACAACATATAAAGATACAGCAGCATTATCGAGTAGTTTGGGAGCAGAAGATCAAGTTTTAACTGATATGATATTTACAATTGACACAAAAGCGAATATTTTTACACTCGATACTGGTAGATTACACCCTGAAACATACAATGTGATGGATGAAACAAATTTAAAGTATACTGTAAAACTAAATGTTTTTTTTCCTAAAAATGAGGATATTGAAACTCTTTATAATACACAAGGGATAAATGGACATTTTGAAAGTATAGACAATAGAAAAAATTGTTGTGGTATACGAAAAATGGAACCTTTAAAAAGAGCTTTAAAACCTTTAAAAGTTTGGATTACAGGACTTCGAGCTGCTCAAAGTGTGACACGAACAGATATGCCAATAGTGGAGTTTGATGAACACTTTGATGTGATAAAAGTAAATCCACTTATAAATTGGAGTGAAGAAGATGTTTGGGAATATATAAAAGCAAATAATGTACCATACAACAAACTTCACGACCAAGGGTATCCAAGTATTGGGTGTGCTCCCTGTACACGGCCAGTTAAAGCTGGCGATGATATACGAAGTGGAAGATGGTGGTGGGAAAACCCAGAACACAAAGAGTGTGGATTACACGCCAAATAATACAATAAATTTAAATGGAGAATAAAATGAAAATAAGTAGTGAACGACTAACGCATCTAAAACAACTCGAAGCTGAGTCTATGCATATCATGAGAGAAGTAATAGCAGAGTTTCAAAACCCTGCTATGCTTTACTCAGTAGGAAAAGATTCTTCAGTAATGTTGCATATTTTACAAAAAGCTTTTTACCCAGCTCCTCCGCCACTTCCTTTAGTACATGTTGATACTAAATGGAAATTTAAAGAGATGATTAACTTTAGAGATCAAAGAGCAAAAGAAGTAGGTATGGAACTGATCACATACTCAAATCCTAAAGGAATCGAGATGGGTATCTCCCCTTTTGAACATGGCTCAGCTATGCATACTGACATCATGAAAACAGAAGGGTTAAAACAGATGTTAAATATGCAAAAGTTTGTTGCTGTTTTTGGAGGAGCTCGTCGTGATGAAGAGAAATCTCGAGCAAAAGAGAGAATATATTCTTTTAGAGATGAAAACCATAGATGGGATCCAAAAAACCAAAGACCAGAACTATGGAATATTTATAACGGTAGACACACAAAAGGTGAGTCAATTAGAGTATTTCCTATTTCAAACTGGACAGAGCTTGATGTTTGGCAATATATCTATCTTGAAGGTATTCCTATTCCTGATTTATACTTTTCCAAGACGAGAGAAGTAGTAGAGTATATGGGTACAAAAATCATGGTAGATGATGACAGAATGCCAGAAGAGTTACGAAAAACTGCAAAAAAAGAAAAAGTGAGATTTAGAACACTTGGGTGTTATCCTCTTACAGGTGCAGTAGAATCTGAAGCTTCAACTTTACCTGAAATTATTCAAGAGATGTTAGTTTGTACTACAAGTGAACGACAAGGTAGACTCATAGATAGTGATGGTGACGCATCAATGGAAAAGAAAAAACAAGAGGGGTATTTTTAATGGCACACCAATCAGATTTAATAGCAGAAAATATTGAACAATATTTAAAAGAACACGAAAACAAAGAGATCTTACGATTTATCACATGTGGAAGTGTTGATGATGGAAAATCTACTTTAATAGGAAGACTTCTGTATGATTCAAAAATGATTTTTGAAGACCAGCTTGCTGCAATCGAAAAAGATAGTAAAAAATCAGGAACTACAGGTGATAAAATCGATTTAGCACTTTTAGTTGATGGACTGGCTTCAGAGCGTGAGCAAGGTATTACTATCGATGTTGCGTATAGATTTTTCTCAACTGAAAAAAGAAAATTTATCATTGCAGATACTCCGGGTCATGAGCAATACACAAGAAATATGGCAACGGGAGCATCGACTGCTGATGTTGCTATTATTTTAATAGATGCAAGACAAGGGATTTTAACACAAACAAAAAGACACTCATATATTGCATCTTTGCTTGGGATTAAAAATCTTGTAGTTGCTATAAATAAAATGGATTTAGTTGATTTCTCAGAAGATGTATTTGAAAAGATTAAAAAAGATTATCAAGAGATTATTCCTAATCTTCCACATAACGAAGATATAAATTTTGAGTATATTCCTCTTTCTGCACTTGATGGAGATAATATCCTTGCTAATTCTCCTAAAAGTTCATGGTATAAAGGGCTTCCTCTTATGAAATTGTTGGATAGTGTTAATATTCACAAAGACCAAAATGATGACTTTAGATTACCAGTACAATATGTAACTCGACCACATCTTAACTTTAGAGGATTTGCGGGTACTATTGCAAGTGGAAGTATAAGTGTTGGTGATGAGATCACAGTATTACCTTCAAGAAAAACTTCGGTTGTAAAATCGATAGTTTCAAATGAGATCAAAGATCTACGACCTATTGGAAAAGATGAAACAGTTGAAACTATACAAACTGCATTTGCTCCAATGGCTACTACACTTACACTTAAAGATGAGATTGATATCTCTCGTGGTGATATGATTGTAAAATCTACTTCTATTCCTCATGTTTCAAGTAAACTTGAAGTTATGGTTGTGTGGATGGATGAAAAGAAGCTTGAGCTTAATAGTAACTATATTATCAAAAGAGCAACTTCTGTGATCAATGGAACATTTAAATCTATCGAATACAAGAAAGATGTCAATAGTTTTGAAGAATTACCAACAGATAGTCTAGAGCTCAATGATATTGCTAAATGTTCGTTATCTTTAGATAGACAAATAGCAGTTGATCCATATAATGACAACCGACATACAGGAAGTTTCATTATTATTGATAGATATTCAAACACAACTGTTGGAGCGGGTATGATTGTAAGCTCGATCCAAGGAACAGCTTTAGATCAAGAAGAAAACATAAGAGAATATACACAAGCAGAAGTTGAGCTCAATGCGTATATACGAAAAAACTTCCCACAATGGGAAGCAAAAGAGATATTTTAGGAAATTAAGATGGCAAAAGAAACACCAGCACAAAGAATACAAAGAATAAAAACGGAAAAAAGTGGTCTAGATGTATTGGCAGATATCAAAAGATATGCTGCTGATCCATCGATTGAACTCGATAGCGAAGATATAGATAGATTTAAATGGTATGGTTTATATTCACAAAATAAAAATTTACAACCTGAAACTGATGATAATCTTTACTTTATGTTACGAGTAAAGCTTGAAAAAGGTTCATTAAATATTGAGCAAATGAGAGAGATAGCTAAAATATCTTACGAATTTGCAAAAGAAACAGCAACGCTTACAACAAGACAAGATGTACAGTTTCACAATGTTGCTGTTAAAAATTTACCTGAAATTTTTGATAGACTTCATAAAGTTGGATTGAGTACAGTATTTGGGGCAGGTGATGTTCCTAGAAATGTTGCATCTTGTCCTGTTATGGGTATTGACCATGATGAACTTATTGATGTAAATGACACAATAAGTGCTGTAAATGATTATTTTAGAGGAAATAGAGAGCTAGCAAACCTTCCTAGAAAATACAAAGTAGGAGTAAGTGCCTGTGCGAAACATTGTATAGGTCATGAGATTCAAGATTTATCATTTACTGCTGTTAAAAAAGACAACGAAATTGTATTTGATGTAAGCGTTGGTGGAGGTCTTGCTTCAAATAAAGAGATAGCAACACATATTGGATATGTAAAACAAGAACAAATTCTTGATGTTGTAAAAGTGGTATCATGTATTTATAGAGATCATGGGCTAAGAGAAAAAAGAAATAAAGCACGACTTGGACATCTTATTGCTGATTGGGGAATTGAAAAGTTCACAAATGAAGTAGAAAGTAATCTTGGTTTTAAACTTCAAGAGACACAAGAACAAAACTATACTCCATATGCAAAAAGAGAACATTTTGGTGTACACTCATCAAAAAATGAGAATCATTCATATATCGGATGCGCTATAAATGCAGGTAAAATGAAAGCAGAAGGCTTTGATAACTTAGCAAATGCATTAGAAAAAGCGGGTGCAACAACTGTTAAGATTACCTCAACACAAAACTTTATAGTAACAGATGTTCCAAATCAAAATGTAGAAAATTTAGTACAAGAGTTAGCTTCATATCAAATGATATCTAATCCAAGTCCATTTAGAGCAAGAACACTTTCTTGTACTGGTTTAGACTTTTGTAAATTTGCCATCAGTGAAACAAAAGGTCAAGCTGTTAAATTAACAGAATTTTTAGAAGAAAGATTTCCTGATTTTACAGATACTTTATCTGTTTCATTTAATGGATGTACAAATTCTTGTGCTCATCCTCATATTGTAAATATAGGATTTGTAGGTACAAAAGTAAAAGATGAAGAGGGAAATAATATCCCAGGATTTACTATGATTTTAGGTGGAAACCTAGAAGGAAATAAATCTAATTTTGGTGAAAAAACAAAAATTAAAATAAGACCAAACCAAATAAATGGTGTAGTTGAAAAAATCATTCTTGCATATCAAACATCAAACCACACAGTTTTACACGACTTTATGAAGGAAAAAGCTGAAGATAAAGAGTTTCTTGACTCATTATTATAAAACACCCTGCTTTAGGGGTGTTTTCACAAACCCCTTATATAAAGCCTTTCTGATTAAATTTCAAACAATACACACCTAAATCTATCTTTTTACTTGACTTTAAATTCTAAATTTGATATTATTCGTATAGTTTAAAAAAAGAGGTTTAAAATGGCAATTGTATCTACAAAAGGCGTATATGGTTTAACGGCAATATTAATCTTAGCAAAAGAAAAAGATCTGTTACAGATCAAAGAGATTGCTGCAAAAGGTGATATCCCACAAAACTATTTGGAGCAGATTCTTGTCACTTTAAAAAAAAGTGGACTTGTTCAGAGTATTAGAGGTGCCAATGGTGGCTACAAGCTTTTAAAAGATGCCAATGAGATCACTGTTTTTGAAGTTTTAAGTTCGTTAGAGTGTTGTTTAGCTCATACTGATGGAAAAACAAAAACAGATCTACTACAGCACTTTTGGGAAGACATTCAAAAAAAGATAGAAAAAATCTTTATGTTGAGTATCACTGAACTCGAAGAATTTTTAGATAAAAAATCTGATAATTTAGTTTACTATATATAAATAAATACATTAAAAGGAAGAAAAATGAATATTGCACAAGATGTAACACAGTTAGTTGGAAATACTCCATTAGTAAGAATTAATAAACTTTCAAATGAGACAAACACAGAAATACTAGGAAAATGTGAATTTATGAATCCTACAAGTTCTGTAAAAGACAGAATTGCTTTAGCGATGATCCAAACAGGTATCGATGAGGGTAAAATTATAGAAGGAACTGTTGTAGTAGAACCAACAAGTGGTAACACAGGAATTGGTCTAGCGATGGTGTGTGCGGCAAAAGGAATAGAACTTATTCTTACCATGCCTGAATCTATGAGTTTAGAAAGAAGACAGCTTCTATCAGCACTTGGAGCGACACTTGACTTGACTCCAGCAGCACTTGGAATGAAAGGGGCAATAGAAAGAGCAGCGGAGATAAATGAAACAATGAAAAATAGTTTTATGCCACAGCAGTTTAACAACCCAGCCAATCCAGAAGCGCATAGACAAACAACTGCTTTAGAGATTTTAAAAGATACAGATGGAAAAGTTGATATATTAATAGCTGCCGTTGGTACGGGTGGATCATTGACAGGAATCGCAGAAGTGTTAAAACAACACAATCCTGATCTTCAAGTAGTAGCAGTGGAGCCAGAAAGTTCACCAGTTATTTCGGGAGGGGCACCAGGTCCTCACAAAATTCAAGGGATTGGAGCTGGTTTTATACCAACCGTATTAAATACAGATATTTTCAATGAAGTGATGAAAGTTTCAGATGAAAATGCATTTGCTACTTCAAAAGAGTTAGCAAAAACAGATGGTTTATTAGTAGGTATCTCTGCAGGTGCAAATGTATATGCAGCTTCACAAATAGCATCAAGAGCCGAAAACAAAGGAAAAACAATCGTAACAATTCTTTGTGATACAGGTGAAAGATACTTAAGTACATCTCTTTATTCATAAGAGTTGTACCTTTATTCTAAAGGGAAATAATGGAAATTAAAAATGAAATATTTAGACCATTTATAACAGCTGAAACTACATTTGCTGAGATCAGTGCTGGTATAATTGGTGAAAATAAAGACAGCTACTTTGACTATACAGCGTCAGGGTTAGCATATAGACCTATTGAAGATAGATTACAAGAAGTTTTAAATACTTATGCAAATACTCATTCAGAGTTTGCAGGAAATGCAAAAGCAACATCGTTTAACTATGACATTGCAAGAGAAAACCTCAAAAAATATCTTGGTTTAACAAGTGATTTTGTTATTTTTCCATGTGGTTCAGGAGCAACAGGTGCGATTAAAAAGTTTCAAGAATTATTGGGTCTTTATATTCCACCAGCTACAAAACATAGATTTAATATCAATGTAGATGATTTAGAAAAACCGCTTATCGTTGTAGGTCCTTTTGAACATCATTCAAATGAGATAAGTTATAGAGAAGCATTATGTGATGTAGTAAGAATACCTCTTGATATTTCAGGTAATGTAGATCTAGAATTTTTAGAAAAAACATTAGAAACAAACAAAGATCGCCAAATCATCGGAGCTTTTTCAACTGCTTCAAATGTAACTGGAATAGTTTCTCCCTATGAAAAGATCTCTAAGCTTTTACGAGAATATAATGCAATAGTTGCATTAGATAGTGCAGCATCATCGCCTTGTATGAGTCCTGATAGTTCACTTTATGATGCGATTTTTTTATCTCCACATAAACTTTTGGGTGGTCCTGGTGCTTGTGGATTATTGGCTATTAGAAGATCCCTTATCGACAATGAATTATCACCAACTTTTGCAGGTGGTGGAACAGTTGCTTATGTATCAAAAGATGAGCATATATTTAATAGTGATATTGAAGTAAGAGAGGATGCTGGTACACCCCCTATTTTACAACTCATTAAAGCATCTTTTGCATACCAATTACGATATGAACTAGGTCTTGATAGAATTCAAAGCAGAAAATCGGTAACTTTTAGATATCTAGAAGAGCAATTAGCTACTTTAGATGAGCATACCATTTATGGGCAAACTAGTATCCATGATAGTATAGGAATTATCGCTATTAATTTTCATGGTGTAACTCCATTTGAGTTATGTGAAAAACTATCTATAGAATATGGTATACAAACAAGAGCAGGCTGTAGCTGTGCTGGTCCTTATGGTCAAGACTTATTTGGAATAGCAGATAATAATGAATCAAAAGAGAAACCAAGCTGGTTAAGAATAAGTCTTAATTATACACACAGTAAAGAAAATATAAAATATCTTATAGATGCATTAAGAGAATCAGTAAAACAATTAAAAAAGGAAACAAAATGAAAAAAGAAACAGCAGCAATACACGCAGGATATAACAAAGACTCACAAGGAACAATGGCAGTTCCAATTTACCAAACAACAGCTTTTGCATTTGAAAGTGCACAACAAGCATCAGATAGATTTAGTTTACAAGACTTAGGAAATATCTACACAAGATTAACAAACCCAACAACAGCTATCTTAGAAGAAAGACTAGCTGCTTTAGAAGGAGGAGCTAGTGCAATAGCAACTTCAAGTGGACAAGCTGCTATTTTTTATGCAGTAGCAAACCTATATGAAGCGGGTGATAATATCATCGTTTCAGATAAAATCTATGGTGGAAGTGTAACACTTTTTAAATATACTATGAAAAGACTAGGACTCGATGCGAGAGTTTTTGACCTTGATAATCCAGAAACAATAGAAGCACTTATCGATGATAAAACAAAAGCGATCTATTTTGAATCACTCTCAAATCCACAAATTGCAGTGGCTGATATCGATGCGATTAGTGCTATTGCCAAAAAACATGGTATCGTTTCTATTTGTGATAACACAGTAGCAACTCCATATCTTATCAATCCAATAGAGCATGGGACAGATATCGTAGTACATAGTTGTAGTAAATATATGTCAGGACAAGGTCTTGCTTTAGGTGGTGCGATTATTGATAGAGATGGATTAACTGAATTTTTCAAAGACAATCCTCGATATCCACATTTTAGTACTCCAGATGCTAGTTATCATGGTCTTGTATATACAGATCTTCCATTTCCAGCGTTTAATCTTAGAATCAGACTTGCGCTTCTAAGAGACATTGGAGCAACTCCATCACCGTTTAACTCTTGGTCATTGATCCAAAGTCTTGAAACACTTGCATTAAGAATGGAAAAACATTGTTCAAATGGTCTGAAAATTGCAGAATATTTAGAGTCAAATCCACAAGTGTTTAACTTAAACTACCCAGGATTAAAATCAAATAAATACCATGCCTTAGCAAACAAGTATTTTAAAGATGGTCTTTCTAGTGGACTGATCAGTTTTGAAGTAAAAGATAAAGAAACAGCATGGAAAATACTTGATGAAACAAAGATTTTTTCTATTGTTGTAAATATCGGTGATTCAAAATCTATTTTAACACATCCTTCATCTACTACACACCAACAAATTCCTCTTGATGAGCAAAATAAAATTGGTATTACTGAAGGGTTAATCAGACTTAGTGTTGGTCTTGAAGATACTTCTGACCTTATCGAAGATTTAGAAACTGCATTTAACGCATAATTTAAATATCTCTACTCTTATATAAAAGGATTCTTCCTTTTATATTTTCTCATACTTATAAACATATCTAGCCAACATCGATTCATTTCCAATAAGTCCACCTTGATGAATATAGATATAAGTGTATTTTGGATCAAAATGATCTAGTAATTTATTCCATCCTATTGGATCATATAATAGATCAAATTCTATGTTTGTTTGCTCTTTAAGTTCTTTCCAAACAGTGTAGTTTTCTCTATAGAGTTTTCCAAAATGATATTTTTTTGTTGTTTTACAAATAGTTGGATGCAAGGTTGCATCTGGTTCTAAAGCTAAAAATTGTTTTTTTAAGTACTCATCATCACCAACACAAGAACAAGTCAAAACTTCAACATCTAAAAACTTTTGTAAAAACAAAGCAGTCGTGCCTGTACCACTTGGTAAAAATACTTTTAAATTTTCGATCTTATTGTCATCTTTATATAAAGATATTTCATTTGCAAGTGTTTTGAGTCCAAAGCTAGCTTCGCTCAATGCTCCACCCTCTTCTATAAATAATGTTGATCTATCTCTATTTATATCTGATTTACTAAAGTTTTCTTTTACTTGTAAGGTCATACCATTTTGCAGTGCATATTTATAGTTCCCTTGTGGGTTTTGCTCTAAATAGGAAGGAATATGATCGGTATAGTAGATAAACTGCCAGTTCTTTATTTTTGCAAGCACTGACAAACTATACATCGCATTTGATTGATTTGAGCCATGACTTATGAGTGTGGTTATATGGGAAAAATCATGTTCTAAAAAATAGAGAAACTTTCTTGCTTTGTTTCCAGAGAAATCTTTATCTAAGAGATCATCTCTTTTTACTAAAAAAGTTTTATCATTAAATATAATGCTATTGATTGGGGAGTTTGAGATTTTCATTTGGCATAAAAAAAGGCAAGTATCACAAGACACTTACCTTTTTTAGTACTTTCAAAAATTAGAAGTTTCTTAATTCTTTAATTTTTGCAGCTTTACCTTTAAGACCTCTTAAGTAGTGAAGTTTAGCTCTTCTTACATCACCTCTTCTTAATACTTCAATAGTAATTAAACTATCAGAATATAAAGGAAAAATTCTTTCAACACCGATGTTATTCGCACCAAGTTTTCTAATTGTAAAAGTATTTGAAACACCTTCACCTTTTAAAGCAATAACGACACCTTCAAAGTTCTGAATTCTAGTTTTAGCACCTTCTTTAATCTCAACACCTAATCTAAGTGTATCACCAGCTCTAAATAATGGAACCTCTTTAGATTCAACTTGTGCAGCTTCAAACGCAGCAATATATTTATTTTTCATTTTCTTTTCCTTATGTCGGGGATATGTGTCATTTTAAATACACAAAGTGCCCCATTTATGGTCTAAAATACTGAGTTTTGCATTTAGACAGCTTAATTTTTAAGTTGCGTATTCTAGCGTGGTTTCCCTTTAATAGTTCTGAAGGCACTTTCAACCCTTTAAAATCTATAGGTTTTGTAAATGATGGAGCTTCTAAAGAGAGCTTCGCATTTTCATTTGGGTTATAACTCTCTTCGCTCAATGAGTCATGATTTCCAAGTACTTCTTCTACATTTCTACTAATTGCATCAGCCATCACAAGCGACGGAAGCTCACCACCTGTGAGGATATAATCACCCACTGAAAATACTTCATTGGCATACTTTTCGATCACTCGTTCATCGATCCCTTCATATCTTCCACTCACCATCACAATATTTTTTTTCTTTGCAAGTCGTATCGCATCATTTTGATTAAAAGGTTTTGCAGCTGCAAGTGCGAAAATAATATGAGCATCTTTATCATCCGCTTTTATCTCATCCAAAAGATCAAATAAGGGCTGTGCAAATATCAACTGACCAGCACCTCCACCACATAAAGTATCATCAACTTTTTTGTGCTTATTTTTTGTATAATCTCGGGGATTGTAAAATTTATATTTTATAAGTTTTTTCTCAACCGCATTTTTTAATATAGATTCTTTAAAATAAGGCTCGATTAGATTTGGGAAAAGTGTCACAAATGAAAATTGTACACTACTTTTTTCTTCATTTGATATCACTATTTCTTCTTCATCTTCAAGTTCGATATCAACAATTTCAGTGCATCTACCCATAAATACTCCAAATAGTTTTTTCATCTAGTTTTGGTCGATTTTCAAGTACTTCAAAAGGGGCATATCTCTCTTTATAGCCCATACTAAAATGATCTTTAATCCAATATCCTAAATATAAATAAGGAATATTATTTTGTTTAGCAATACTAATTTGTGCCAAAATAGAAAACTGCCCAATAGATAAATGTTCAAAATCATGATCATAGTAACAATACACAGCAGACATCCCACCTTGCATCATATCACTCAGTGCGACGCCTACTAACTTGTCATCTCGAAAGTAAAGTATCTCTTTTCCAAAATCATGCGCACCATTTACATAAGAGTTGTTATATTCATTTACATCGATTACATTAAGATCCCAATTTTTCTTTTGGTGCATCTCATCATGATATTTATTAAATAGATCAATATGTTCATAAGTTACAGTTGGCTTTTGAATATATACTTCTGTATCTTTATTTTTATTCAGTACTCTTCTTTGGCTTTTTGAAAACTCAAACTTTTCTACATCTATTCGTATAGTCGTACAGGCAGTACACTCTTTACACTCTGGAACAAAATGCATATTTCCAAATCTTCGCCAACCACGCTCTAGCATTTTGAGCTGTTCCTCTGCACTACAATGTTCCATATATTTATATCGAATATCACACATCTTATCATCAAAATAAGAACATGTTTTATCCTCTTCTAAAAACTCTAAAACTTGTGATTTTCTATACATCTACTTTCCTAAACAAAACTCACCAAACATCACATCAAGCATTTGAGTATGTTCGTAAGGTCGTGTAATATTTGACATATGATCTAAAGCTTCATTTATATGATGAGCAAAAAACTCTAACTCACCAGTTTCCAATGGAGCATCTGCTTCACGAATATTTTGAAGTGTTGATGACACTTCATTTACTTGCTGTTTTGATATCAGCGTTATATCATCACCACTTGTATTTTGATTGAGTATTTTTTCAATTGTACCAATCAGTTCAGATATATTTTCTTTTGCATTTAAAAAAGTTATATCTTTTCCTATTTGTTCCAAGTCAAGTTTTTGTTCTAAATCTGATTTGTTGATAACTTTTATTTTTTCTTTTGTTGTTTCGTCTAAAAGTGCTACGATTTTTCGATCTTCTTCATCAAAAATACGACTTCCATCAAAGAGTGAAATAATAATATCAGCTTCATTTATAGCTTCAAGAGATTTCTCTATCCCTATTTTTTCTATCTCATCATTGGCTTCTCTGATACCTGCAGTATCCACTATCTTGATGATATGTGTTCCTATTTTTACACTCTCTTCAATCGTATCACGAGTCGTTCCTGCAATATCACTTACAATAGCTCTATTAAAATTTAGAAGTTTGTTTAATAAACTCGATTTCCCCACATTTGGTTTTCCTACTATTGCTACTTTAAAACCATCGATAAGACCTTCTCTTCGTTTGCTAGCTTCCAAAGTATTTTCTAGTTTAATCGTTATTGCATCAAGTTTACTTTTAATCTGCTCAAAAATATCACTCGGTAGATCCTCTTCAGCATAATCAATATTTACCTCAGTATACGCCAACATAAATAACAAGTCTTTTCTGATATCTTCAACAAACTCTTTGAGTTCACCTTTGAGTTGCCGAGCCAATAATTTTACAGCATCTTCACTTCTAGCTTCTATCATTTTACTGATCGCTTGTGCTTGAGAAAGGTCAATTTTACCATTTAAAAATGCTCGTTTAGAAAATTCTCCTGGATTTGCACCTCGTGCACCTGCTTTTATACAGCTAGAAAGTACAAGATTTGTGATAGCAATTCCACCGTGACACTGAAACTCAACTACATCTTCACCTGTAAAAGAGTATGGATTTTTAAAGTATATAAGTAAGGCTTCATCGATTAGTTCATCTTTTACATCATATAACTTTGCTAAAGTTGCCATTCGTGGAACAAGAGAAATATTATGTGAAAGTTTTTGTGCAATTCTTAATGCATCAACACCACTTAGTCTTACTATAGAGATCGAGCCTATTCCATTTGCAGTTGCTATTGCAACTATTGTATCTTCTTCATACATATTTAATTTCTATATTCGTTTACAAGAATATATTTTTCACCTTTTTGAGTTGTTTTTACAGCGACATATTTATCAGGAAATGCCTCTCGTAATTTTGTCAAAGCTATATGAACCAAAATTCCATCAAGAACTTTAGTTTTAAAATAACCCTCTTTTTTAATAGTTTCAATCACTGGTTCAAGATAAGCATAAATAGCTGATTCTTGGTTTGATAAAAACTGCGCGACTTCAAGTCTAAGCATCATATTGTATTTTTCATTGATCCAGTTAAATAAAATATATGATAAAGCTTTATATCTATAACCCTCTTTTCCAATAAGAAGGGCACTATCTTTTCCAGAAAACTCAATAAATACTGTTGTATTATTATCAATAATCTCTACATTTATTATTTCTATCTCATAGTTTAATAATGAAAATAGATGATTTATCTCTAAGGATATTTTTTCTTCTAAGGCTATTACAGAATTTTTCTTAGTGCTCAGTTCATGAAGTTTTTCATCTTTTGAAATATAAAAGTCATCAAAAAGCTTTTCTTTTTGTGCTTGATTTACCATTTTAGGTATTTCATTTTTTATATTTTTTTCAGTATTGAGTGATGCAAGTCGTGAAGCTAGTGTTTCAACAACAGCAGGCTTATTTTCTATTTTAGTATGAGAAGAATAACTATCGGAAGAAGGTTGCTTTTTAAGTTGTACCGAAATGATAGCATTTTTTGGAAAAAATCCAAAAAAGCCTTTACTTGGATTTTGAACTATCTCAATATCCAAGTTTGTAATAGAACAGTTTAAAGATCTAGAAGCTTTTTCATAAACCTCTTCTAAAGTCTTAGCTTCAAAAGTATTTATATTATTACTCGATGCTTTTAACATAATTGTTCCTTTTATTTTTTCTTGTTGTGTGACTTCTCTTCCAAATGTTTTTCGTGTCTTTCAACTCGTGCATTTTTAAAGATCACATTTACATAATATTGTTGACCAATTGTAAACAAGTTATTTATAAACCAGTATAGTGTAAGTCCTGCAGGGAACCATAAGAAAAAGAATGTAAATATTACTGGTAAAAATTGAAATAATTTCTGTTGCATTGGATCAGCCATTGTATTTGGTGTAATTCTTTGTTGGAAGAACATAGTTGCACCCATTAAAATTGGTAAGATAAAGTATGGATCCATAACACCTAAATCCTGAATCCACAAGATCCACTCAGCACCTTTAAGTTCAATAGAATTTAAAAGAACTCTATAAATTGCAAAAAATACTGGGATTTGTAAAATTATTGGAAGACATCCCCCCATTGGATTTGCACCCTCTTTTTTATACAATTCCATCATATGCATAGAAGCTTTTTGTTTATCATCTTTGTATTTTTCTTGAATAGTCTTTACTTTAGGAGCGAGCTCTTTTAGTCTATTCATAGAAACCATACCTTTGTGAGATAATGGGAATAATACAAGTTTAATAAGAATTGTAACTAAAACAATAGTCCAACCCCAGTTACCCACATAGTCATGAATAAACTGTAATAGTATAAACATAGGTTTTGCAATAAATGTAAACCAACCATACTCAACAACAGAAGTCAATCTTTCATCTAAAGCGTGAAGTGTTCTATATTCTTTTGGTCCAAAATAACCATTTAATTCAATATTACTGTTTGCATGAATAAACATTTGTGGAGAATCATCAGAATCTTTCATAACGCTTATATTCATACTTGTATCATAGTTATATAAAACCGTTGCATAGTATCTATCAAATGCAGATGCTACAGTTACATCTTCAATCTCAACACTTTTATCCATATCTTCATCTTCGATGATATTAAGTGTCCCATCATTTAAGCTCATTAGAGCTCCATGATCCGCATACATATCAACTAAAACATCAGGTCTAAATCCAGGAGTAATAAAAAAACTTGCATTATTCGTTGTGCTTGCTGTAATATCATAATGCCCATCAGGATAAAATGTCAAAACCTTTGTTAAAGTAGTGTTTGTAAGTTTTTGAGTAAGGATTATACTTGTAGCAGTTTTAGATGCATTTACAATACTACTTGATGCCGTTACATTTGTATTAAATGCTTCTTCATTTATTTGTGCGTTTGAAAATCTTACTTCTAAAGGTTTTAATTGATTTGGATTAAATAATTTTATTCGTTCCCCATCTTCAGTTACATACTGTTTTTCTTTTAGTATAACTTGATGAATTCGTCCAAGATTATCTATCTCTATTGTATTTTTGAGTGTATCAATAGTAGCAATTACATTTGTATTTGAAGCAACGACTGGCGCATTACTTGCGGTGTTTTTACTATTTGAGATAGCATTCGTTGCAACTGGTGCAGAATTTGATGAAGAGACGGTAGTAGTTTTTTGCTCAACACTCATTGCATTTTGTGCATTTACTTGATTTACTAACTCTTGTTTAGGTTGTAAATATAAAAAATCATATGCTATAAAAAATGCAAATGATAACACCGTTGCTATCAATATTCTCTTCTGAGTTTGTTCTTTATTTTTGTTGTCAGTTGGTTGTGCCATTTATTTGTCCCATTTTGTATTGTGTTGAAGTAATAAGCAGTATTTTTTATTTACTGGTACTTTCCAGTATTTTACCTTAATCTTTTTAAATTCTAGATTTATTTCATTTTTAGCAGGTGTTTTTACTTTTACATAATCAAATCCACCATCAAATAAAGGATTGCACTTGAGTATTCGAAGTGTTGAGTAAAAAAGTGCATAGAAAAAATTGTTATTTTCAAATTGCATTTTAGCATACGATGAGCAAGTAGGATGATATCGACAGCTTCCGTAAGAAAAAATTGTTAAATATTTTTGATAAAATTTAATGAGATAAAGAATTATATGTTTCATTTAAAGAGATCAAGTTTTTTGATTGCGTATTTAAAATCATTTTGAAGTATTTTATGAGTTCTATCAAAAATTGCATTTTTTGCCACTATGATATATTTTCCATTTTTAAGTTGATCTTCTTTTTCTAAAACTAAAGCACGAAGTACTCTTCTCGCTCTATTTCGATAAACAGCGTTACCGACTTTTTTGGATGTAACAAAAGCAACATTAAGATTATCACTTTCTTTAAAAAAAACAACAAAACTATGGGTGTGCCATTTTTTGTTGCTTCTGTATATTTGGCTAAACTCTTTATGAGTATTTATACGATGCGATTTGCTTAAACAGCTAATCTTTTTCTACCTTTAGCTCTTCGAGCTTGAATAACTTTTCGACCATTCTTTGTTGCCATTCTTGTTCTGAATCCATGTGTTCTTTTTCTCGGTGTGTTGTGCGGTTGGTATGTTCTTTTCATACTTATTTCCTTTTTACTAAATTATTTATGCGATTATATTTAAACTATACTTAATATAAGTTTAGTTTGAGTAAGCCACGATAGCAATATATAAG
>JBASAI010000131.1:0-3392 GCA_049650525.1 Arcobacteraceae bacterium | reverse complement strand
GTTATAGGAAATGTAGGAGCATTAGCTGAAGGTATTTCTGATAAATCTTTATCTATGTTTCAGATGCTAGAAAACCTTCCTTTTTCAGATGTGACATCTTTTTTAGCAATTTTTTTAGTAATAATTTTTTTCGTGACTTCATCTGATTCTGGTTCATTGGTAATAGATAGTATAACAGCTGGTGGAAAACTAGACTCTCCTGTTATACAAAGAGTTTTTTGGGCTTTGGCTGAAGGGTTTGTGGCTATTTCACTTTTATATGTTGGTGGTGCTGACGCATTGAGTGCATTGCAAGCTGGATCTATTGCTACAGCGTTACCTTTTACTTTTATATTGCTGGTGATGTGTTATAGTTTATACAAAGGCTTGCAGGCTGAACAAAAGAGATAAGTTTAGAAAACACATAGTATGTGTTTTCTTTTGATTTTACTAAAAATAGATCGTTTGAAATGTTGAAATTTTTTGAGCATTTTTATCATAAAATACCATCACCTTCCAATAAGTATTTACCAACGAAACATCTGGTTTTTTTGCCTGTAAAATATTTGTTATACCTACTCCTTAATCTCTCTTGCCCCAATATTTCCATATCTATGATATGAGTGTGAGATTGACTGTTCTATAAAATAATTCAGAAGTTCGATTCTTCCTTCCATCATCGGTTGTTGTCTTACGATAAAAGTGAGTGATTCGGCAGCTTTTTGAAACACTTTTTTTGATACTTTAAAAATATCTGAAAAAATCACACGATCGTAATCTACTAATGATTTAATAAATGATTGTTCATCTTCTTGTTGAAAAACATCATTTTGGGTAAATAATTCATCGGCTTCTTGTAAAAATGCATAGATACTTGGATTATCACAAATAGAAACTGTAAAATTTACTTTTGATACACGAGCAGCTAACATTCTTGAAACAACCTCAAAAATTGTATCATCACATGAAACACGAATAATCACATTTTTTAAAGGAATATATCTAAAAAGATTATCTTCTCCTCTTACTTTACAATAATCTTTCTCTTTTGAAAATTCATCTTCATAGTTTTGTATATATGAGGTTAGCGCATACTCAAGCATTTGGAACTCTTCTTTATGGAGTCCATGATTGATTTGACAAAGTTGTAAAAATTCGATTAAAAGATGATCTTCATATTTTTTTGTGATTTTAGGAATTGAACATTCTGTAAATTCCATAAACTGTGTGATATAGTTAAAAATACCTACTTTTCGTCCTGCTCCTATGGCTGATTTTCCCATACCACCAAATGGTTGTCGCAGCACAATAGCGCCAGTTGTTCCTCTGTTTATATAGAGATTTCCAGCTTTTATATTTTCTCTCCAGTAGTTTACTTCTCGCTCATCTAAAGACTCAATACCAGATGTTAGACCATATCCTGTATCATTTACTATGGTTACTGCATGTTTTAAATCTTTTGCTTTTATCACAGCTAAAACTGGACCAAACAACTCATTCTTATGAATAAAACTATTCTCTTTTACATCCCATTTGATAGCTGGTTTGAGCATATATTCATTTGATTCTGCATAGCTGGGAGCTAAAAGCCATCTTTCATTATCTTCTAAAGTATCTAAAGCTTTTTTTAAATTTCCTGTAGGTTTTGATGAAAGTGTTCCTATACTATTTTTAAAGTCCCAGATTGAGCCTACTGACATTGATTCGGCTGCATCTTTAAGTGCTTTTTGAAATGATTTATCGTTGTACACTTCCTCTTCTAAAACTAAAAGCGAAGTAGCGCTACATTTTTGTCCAGAGTTTTTAAAAGCACTTTGCACTACATTTTTAACAGCTTGTTCTCTATCTGCAAGACTTGTCACAATCGTTGCATCTTTTCCACCTGTCTCAGCTGTAAGGAAAAGATCAGAACGAGCATCGAGCATAGAGGTTGCTGTCTCTTCTCCACCTGTCAAAATAACAAAATCTATATCTTTATTTTTGATAAGATGCTCTCCTGCTAAAGCTCCAGGACAAGGAACAAACTGTAAGGTATTTTTTGAAATACCAGCATCCCAAAAACATTTACACATCTCATAAGCGGTCAAGGCAGCAACAGAAGCTGGTTTGATGATGGCTGTGTTTCCAGAAGCTAAAATAGCAGCAATTCCCCCTAAAGGAATAGCTACAGGAAAGTTCCAAGGTGGCACGACAAGTCCAACTCCACGACCTTTAAATTCTAAGTTTTTATACTGTTGGAAATACTGTACAGAGTATGGGTAAAACTCTAAGAAGTCAACCGCTTCAGAAACTTCTACATCAGT
Organism: Arcobacteraceae bacterium; assembly: GCA_049650525.1. Lineage (GTDB taxonomy): Bacteria > Campylobacterota > Campylobacteria > Campylobacterales > Arcobacteraceae > JAIOSF01. Next base: position 1,110 of record JBASAI010000131.1, on the reverse strand, counting down.
TTCTGTAAATACTTTTCCAAGTTCAGCAGCAGCTACTCCTATGAGGTCATCTCTTCTTTTTCGTACAGTTATAGCGACTTTCTTTAAAGCTTCATGTCGTTGTTCGTGGCTAAGATCTCTCCATCCATCTTTATCTTCTTTTGCGACACTTACTGCTTTTTCTAAATCTTCTTTGTTAGCATTTGCAAATTTTCCTGCTAATATACCATCTTTTAGTTGTGATTTATCAAGTATTTGTGTGATATCTCTATCTTCTATGATCTCATTTGCATCTACTACAATAGGCACAATAATATGTTGTGTATCTTTTGTAAATTTCCATTTTGATACGATATTTTTTGCCCATTGTTGATTTTGAGGAAGTATGAAGTCTGTGTCTGGTTCTGAGATATATTTTTTTGTATCATAAGCAGAAAGTGCAAAATCATCCCAAGTTTCTGTGAGTCTATTTTGTGTTCTTTTAACCCCTACAAAAGAAGTTTTTCTTTGTTTAAATGATTTTAAAAAGAGATCTTTTTGCAAGTTCCAATTATCAGAATCAACAGTCAAACCAAATGAATATCGAATAAAGTTATCTTCACCAGTATTTTCATCAAGTCTTCTTACTAGATAGGCTATCGCATTTGTAAACTGCTCTTTTGCTGCAACTGGTGCATATAAAATAACCTCTTTTGATATCTCTTTTATAGCTAAGCGTGTTGATTCACTCATTCCCTCTAGCATCTCTAGGGTGTGGTATTTTGTTGTGCCATTATGAGCTGCGATTACCGTTGCATATGCGAGTTCAAAGATGTTGTGGGAAGCTGTACCTATATGTACAAAAGGGGCATTTTCTTTTTGAAGGGCATGTTTAACCATTCTTTTATAGTTTGCATCGGTGTCACTTTTGTCTGTATATGTCACCATCTCCCAGTGTTTTTGGCTCGCTTCGGTTTTTTCCATCTCCATATTTGCACCCTTTACAAGTCGTATTTTTATAGGAGATCCTCCATTTTCTACTCTTTTTTGTGCCCATTTTGTTAACTCTTTTTGCCAAAAAAATGAATCGGGAAGATACGCTTGTAGGACAATTCCTGCATAAAGGTTTTTGAACTCAGGTTTGTCTAAAGT
>JBASAI010000130.1:0-1639 GCA_049650525.1 Arcobacteraceae bacterium | reverse complement strand
ACTTAAATATTGGGATTTTATTATGCGCACTGTAAATAAACAAAAAGTAGTTATTCATCGAAAAAGAGACAAATCCTTAGGGTTATTAGAGCTCATAGCAATCGCACTTGGTGGTATGGTAGGTGGTGGTATTTTCACCGTTCTTGGTATATCTGTTGCGATGATTGGTGTCTTTACCCCAATTGCATTTATTATAGGTGGGATGCTTGCTATGTTGGCTTCCTATTCTTATATAAAAATGGGAGTTTACTATAAAGATGAAGGGGCAACTTATTCATTTTTTAAAAGGACTTTTCCTAACTCTTCCTTTGCGGCTTCACTTATTGGATGGTGGGTTATTTTTGGGTATATAAGTACTTTAGCTTTATATGCATACACTTTTGCTTCCTATGCTATCAGTGGTTTTGAATTTGCCAACAATGAATGGATACGAAAATCTGTCGCAGGTTTCATCATCTTGATTTTTACATTGATAAATCTTTGGAGCGTTAAGGGAATGGGGAAATTAGAAGATATAATGGTCTATACAAAAATCATTATCCTCGCTATCATCTCTTTTGTTTTGATAAATAATTCAAATACTACACTTCCTACTTTGCTGCAAAATGATAGTGATATCACACTCTTATCTATCTTAATTGTTGCTTCTCTTACTTTTGTTGCATTTGAAGGGTTTCAGTTGGTTATTAACGCTGTAAATGAGATGGAAAATCCACAAAAAAATATACCAAGAGCAATTTATGGTGCGATCACTTTAGCTATGATCATATATATTGTACTTTCATTTGGAGCAATTTTAGCTATTCCTTTTGAAGATATCATAAAAAATGAAGAGTATGCATTGGCAGCTGGGGCAGAAAAAATTTTGGGACATTGGGGAACAGATCTCGTAATAATGGGAGCCCTATTAGCAACAAGTAGTGCAATAAGTGGCACGCTATTTGGAGCTTCGAGACAAATGTCTGTTATCTCACAAGATGGATATTTTCCTAAGTTTCTTACAAAAAGAACAAATAACATTCCTGTTCATGCAATTATTACGATGGCTATTTTAGCATTTAGTTTGATTGTAATTGGTAATTTAAAAGTGATTTTAGAGTTTGGAAGTGTGACATTTTTATTGGTCTCATTTTTGATGGCATATGCAAATTTTAAGATATACAAAAAAACAAACTCATCACTACTACTGTCTATTATCGCCATGTTGGGTTTAGCACTTGGAACTATGCTTATTATTTACTATGAATTTACCACACAAATTGAACAGCTTTATTTTATTGGTGGATTATATATCGTGCTTACTTCTTTTGCTTTTATCTATTCTAAGATAAATCAATTAAAGAAGTTTTGAAAATCAGAGTAAATATATTTTGGTTGTTTTCATAAGAATACTCCAGAGTAAAATGATGATGGTCTAGTACTCTTTTTACTATATTTAATCCTAGACCATATCCTTTGATATTTCGAGTATTATCCTCTTGTGTAAAAGTTCCCATACAGTACTCTAAATCTTTAGTAAGTTTCTCACCATAATTTTTCACTACAACTTGTCTGCTATCGACCACAATCTCTACTTTATCTTTAGTTTTATATTTTAAAGCATTATCTATAAGATTTTTTATAGCCATAGATATATAGT
>JBASAI010000129.1:0-6767 GCA_049650525.1 Arcobacteraceae bacterium | reverse complement strand
CCCTTTTTTTATGTCGAAATTAAGAAATTATTCAAAATTCAACACAATTATATTAAATATTAGATATAATCGCGAAAATTAATGTATGGAATCATACCCAGGAGAAACAATGAGAGATATTAGAAATATTGCCGTGATTGCGCATGTCGACCACGGTAAAACAACACTTGTAGATGAGTTATTAAAACAATCAGGTACTTTTGATGAGAGAGATGAACAAGAAACTAGAATGATGGATAGTAACGATATCGAAAAAGAAAGAGGGATTACTATTCTTGCTAAAAATACAGCTATTGACTATAAAGATACAAGAATTAATATCATAGATACTCCGGGCCATGCTGATTTTGGTGGAGAAGTTGAACGAGTTCTTAAGATGGTTGATTCAGTTTTATTACTTGTTGATGCACAAGAAGGTGTTATGCCACAAACAAAATTTGTTGTTAAAAAAGCACTTGAAATTGGTCATCGTCCAATCGTTGTTGTAAACAAAATTGATAAAGATGCTGCTGAACCAGATAGAGTTGTTGATGAAGTATTTGACCTGTTTGACCAAATGGGTGCAACTGAAGAGCAACTTGAATTTCCAGTTGTATATGCAGCTGCAAAAAATGGTATCTCACGATTAACATTAGATAGTGACAATGATAATATGATCCCTTTACTTGATATGATTTTAGAAGAAGTTCCAGCTCCAACAGGATCTGATGACAATGGTCTTCAACTACAAGTATTTAATCTTACTCATGATAACTTCATCGGTAAAATAGGAGTAGCAAGAATATTTAACGGTACAATTTCTATGGGTGAAAATGTAACTTTAGTAAAAGCTGATGGTGAAAAAATCAATGGTAGAGTTTCTAAACTTATCGGATTTAAAGGTCTTGAAAGAATAGATATCAAAAAAGCTGGACATGGTGACATCGTTGCTATTGCTGGTTTTGAAACTATTGATGTTGGAGATTCACTTTGTGATCCTAAAAACCCAATGCCTCTAGATCCTTTACATATTGAAGAGCCTACTTTATCTGTAACATTTGCAGTAAATAACTCTCCATTAGCAGGAACTGAAGGAAAATTTGTAACTTCAAATAAAATTCAAGAAAGACTTGATTTTGAGATGAATACAAATATTGCTATGCAATACGAAGCAAAAGGTGAAGCAGCATTTGAAGTAAGAGGAAGAGGTGAGTTACAAATCACAATTTTAGCTGAGAATATGAGAAGAGAAGGTTTTGAATTTTCTATCTCAAGACCAGAAGTTATTGTAAGAATTATCGATGGTGTTAAATGTGAACCATTCGAGCATTTAGTATGTGATGTTCCTGATGAGTTTTCTGGTAGCGTTATCGAAACTTTAGGAAAAAGAAAAGCTGTTATGTCAAATATGGTACCAATGGGTAATGGAGAAACAAGAATCGAATTCGAAATTCCTGCAAGAGGACTTATCGGATATAGAGGACAATTTCTTACTGATACTAAAGGTGAAGGTGTTATGAATCACTCATTTTTAGAGTTTAGACCACATTCAGGTACAGTAACATCTAGAATGAATGGTGCTTTAGTTTCTACAGAACAAGGTGAAGCTGTTGCGTTCTCACTTTTTAATCTTCAAGATAGAGGTATATTATTTGTATCTCCACAAGATAAAGTATATGCGGGTATGGTAATAGGTGAGCATGCAAGAGCAAATTGTCTTGATGTAAATCCTGTAAAAGCAAAACAACAATCAAATGTTCGTTCATCTGGAGCTGATGAAGCTATTAAAATTATTCCAGCTAGAGATATGTCTTTAGAGCATGCTTTAGAGTGGATTGAAGATGATGAGCTTGTTGAAGTTACTCCTATTTCTGTTCGAGTAAGAAAAAGAGAGCTTGATCCAGGTTTAAGAAGAAGAAATGATAAAGCAAAAAAAGATATGAAAAAATAATTTCACGAAATTCTTCTTGTCCTTGTGGAAGTGGTAACAAATATAAAAAATGTTGCCAACCATTCCACAAAGGCAAATTAGCCAAAACTGCACTTGAACTCATGCGTTCAAGATACTCAGCATATGTAGTAAGCTTACCAAAATATATCATCAAAACAACACACAAAGACAATCAAGATTTTACCAATGATTTAAAACAGTGGGAAAATGAGATTTTACACTTTTGCCATAACTACACATTTGAAAAGCTCACCATACTTGAATACTCAGAAAAAAAAGATGATACAATTGCTTTTGTTAAATTTCAAGCAAATATCTCACTCAATACCGAAGATCACTCATTTATCGAACATAGTATATTTAAAAAAGTAAACGATCATTGGCTCTACCACTCAGCTAAATAACTAACTATAAAGCAAATCACAACTCTAAACATAGAATAAATAAATTTTAGATATAATCTACTTAAAATATACAATATAAGGTTTATAAAATGAGTTTAAAAGAAGATGTAGATAATATCAAAAAAGAGTTCTCGGCAGAAGAAAGTTATATCGAAAAAGTTTTTAAATTTGAAAAACTTTTCAAAAAATATAAAATGATTATCATAGCATTAATCATCGCTCTTGTAGTAGCCACTATTACTTATTATGTATCAGACCATTTTGAACAAAAAAATAAACTTCACGCAAACAAAGCTTTTAATACACTTCTAAAAGATCCAAATAACAAAGAAGCACTCGCAATCTTGGAAGTAAAAAATCCAACACTTTATAAAATATTTCAATTTAACCTCAATGATGAAACAAATACAGATGTTGAATTTTTTAAAGAACTAGCACTCTATGCACAAGCTATCAATAAAGAGAGTATAGCTGATCTAACAACTGTAACACAACAACAATCGTTTGTACTAAAAGATTTTGCACTCTTTAATAAAGCACTTATCCAAACACAAAATGATAATTTTTTAGAAGCAAAAGAAACGCTTAAACTCATAGATTCACAATCAGAAGTGTCACCAATGGCAAAAATGCTTGAGCATTTTTTATTAACAAAGTAAGAGAGAGATAATGAACAAAATTTTCTATATAGCAGCTTTTTTTCTTATATTTTTTACTGGTTGTAGCTCAAAAAAATACTATGAACCAGATGAAACTCAAAGTTTTAAACAAAAAACAACAGACCTAGACTCAAAAATAATCGATATAAATAACGATGGTGCAACACTTGAAAATACTTCTTTTTTATCAAAAAAAGGGATATTAGAAAATAAAAAACCAAGTTATAAGTTTTTGAACTATATAAATGATACCGTACTTGCTTCTGATTCAAATGCAACGATTTATATCAAAAATGATACAATAGATACTGTATTGCCTTTTGATAAAAATATCGTATCTGCAAGTATCAGTAAAAATCTTTTAGCATTTGGTGCTGTTGATAACTCTCTTACACTTTATGATCTCAATACAAATAAAATACTTTTTAAAGAGTACGCAAAACAATCTAGCATAAACAATGTCAAAATAACAAATCCAATCTTTTTAAATAGTGTCGTACTCTATCCAACCCTTGATGGAAAAGTGATCATTGTGGATCTAAAAACAAATGCAATCATAAAAACAATAAATATCGATCCACAAAGTGATATAAACAATATCATATTTTTAAAAGATATCGGTCAGTCACTGGTTGCAGCAACTACAAACAAACTATTTACATTTATCAACGGTAGATCCAATATCAAAGATCTCGATATCCAAAGTGTCATCGTACATGAAAACTATATCTATGTAGCAACTTTAGATGGACAAATCATCCAATATGATCTAGCACTCAATGAGCTTAATTCCAAAAAATTTAAATTTGCAAAGATAGTTGCCCTTGCTTACGGATCATCTTTGTATGCTTTGGAGTCACAAAGCTATCTTTTAAAAATCACACCAGATTTTAAAGATGTAACTGTATATGACTTTTCATTTGATGAAGAGGAAAAAGTGATTGCAATCGATAATAAAATTTATTTTGAAGATGAATATATTGAGTTAGACTAAGACAAAATATAAACAAAAGGATTGATGATGTTTAATGGAAAAAATATACTTATAACAGGCGGAACTGGAAGTTTTGGAAAGAAATATACACAAATACTTCTAAAAAAATACAAACCAAACAAAATCATCATCTTCAGTCGTGATGAACTCAAACAATACGAAATGGCTCAAGACTTTTCTGATTCTTGTATGCGATATTTTATCGGTGATGTACGAGATGCCGATCGTCTTAAAAAAGCGATGAAAGGTGTCGATTTTGTTATCCACGCAGCAGCTCTTAAACATGTCCCAATAGCAGAATATAATCCAATGGAGTGTATCAAAACAAACATAATGGGTGCACAAAATGTGATCGATGCTGCCCTTGAAAATAATGTAGAAAAAGTGATCGCACTCTCTACAGACAAAGCCGCAAATCCTGTCAATCTTTATGGTGCTACAAAATTAGCAAGTGATAAGCTTTTTGTAGCTGCCAATAATCTTGTTGGGGATCAAAATACCTCTTTTGCAGTCGTACGATATGGAAATGTCGTAGGAAGCCGTGGAAGTGTTGTACCATTTTTTAGAAAACTGATCAAAGAAGGTGCTACAAAGATACCTATTACGGACGATAAAATGACACGGTTTTTCATCACACTCGAAGATGGAGTAAATTTTGTACTCAAAAACTTTGAGAGAATGCAAGGTGGCGAAATATTTATCCCAAAAATTGCATCAATGAAAATAATCGATATGGCAAAAGCAATCGCTCCAAACTTGGAGTATGAAATAATAGGGATCCGACCTGGTGAAAAACTCCATGAGATTATGTGTCCTGCTGATGATAGTCATCTTACTTTAGAGTTTGATGATCATTTTGTGATCAAACCAACGATAACATTCACAAAAAGATACAGTTATGAAGAAAACCGACTAGGTGAAAAAGGAATACCTGTGCAGCAAGGTTTTGAGTATAACTCAGGGAATAACACTCAATGGCTTAATGATGATGAACTATTAAAGATGGCTGAGGATTAAAAAATGAATTTTATACCTTATGGTAAACAATTCATTGATGATGAAGATATACAAACCGTTGTAAAAACTCTTCAATCAGACTTTTTAACCACTGGTCCAAAGGTAGCAGAATTTGAAAAAGCCATCGCCACATATTGTGGTGCAAAGTATTGTGTAGCTGTATCAAATGGAACAGCTGCTTTACATCTCGCATCACTGGTACTTTTAAATGACAACGATAAAGTACTTACCACCCCAAACTCATTTTTAGCAACTTCAAACTCGATTTTGTATATAAAAGCAAAACCTCTCTTTATAGACATTTGTGAAGATGGAAATATTGATTTAGATTTATGTGAAAAAGCTCTTCAAAAAGATAGCTCAATCAAAGCTCTTTATGGTGTTTCATTTTCAGGAAACATGCTCAATCAAGAGAAGCTAAAACATCTCAAAGAGACTTATAATATAAAAATACTAGAAGACAATGCACATGCAATTGGTGCTGTTTATGATCGTATTAAAAGTGGAAGTTGTACAAATAGTGATGTAAATATCTTTTCATTTCATCCTGTAAAACATCTTACAACTGGTGAGGGTGGAGCTATCACTACAAACTCTAAAGAGATATATGAAAAACTCCTTACTCTAAGATCACATGGAATGATAAAAACACCCGATATGAAACCATGGGAATATGAGATGCACTCACTAGGATTTAACTATCGTATCACCGATATTCAATGTGCATTAGGCTTATCTCAGCTTAATAAACTAGATACCTTTATACAAAAAAGATATACAATTGCTAAAAAATATGACAAAGCATTTACAAATACAATAGTCACACCACTTTACACTTTTAGTGATGGAAAATCATCGTATCATCTATATGTAGTAAAAGTTGATTTTACAAAGTTAACCATCACAAAAGAAGAGTTATTTATAAAAATGAAAGAGAAAGACATAGGATTACAACTACATTATATCCCTATAAATAAACAACCATTTTATAAATCACTTGGATATGGAGATGAAAAAACACCTCTAATGGATCAGTATTATGAAGAGTGTTTTTCACTTCCTATGTATTATAGTTTGACAAATGATGAGCAAGAGTATGTGATAGAAACATTATTGGAAGTTTTAAATGTCTAAATGTATAGCCATCATCCCAGCTCGTGGTGGAAGCAAACGAATACCAAAAAAGAATATCAAAGAATTTTTTGGTAAACCACTTATTGCTTATAGTATTGAAGTGGCACTCAGCTCGAATCTTTTTGAAAAAGTTGTGGTGAGTACCGATGATGAAAACATAGCAAAAATAGCGAGAGAATATGGAGCAGTTGTTCCATTTATAAGACCACCTGAATTGAGTGATGATTTTACAGGCACTGGTGATGTGGTAAGTCATACTATAGAATACTTACAATCTCAAGGTGAAGAGTATGACTATATTTGTACTATTTATGCAACCGCCCCACTTCTACAAAAAGAGTATCTCATAGATGGTTACCATCAACTTCAAAAAAGTGATGCTATCAATGCTTTTAGCGCAACTTCCATGCCCTTTCCAATTCAAAGAACTTTTAAACTAAATAGCGAAGGAAGATGTCAGATGTTCACGCCTGAACACTATATGAGTAGAAGTCAAGACTTGGAGGAAGCATATCAAGATGCTGGGCAATTTTATTGGACAAAATATGCTAAAAAATCAGATGAGATTATGTTTGGTAAAGATAGCATACCTATTATTTTACCACGACACTTAGTTCAAGATATAGATA
>JBASAI010000128.1:0-2149 GCA_049650525.1 Arcobacteraceae bacterium | reverse complement strand
ATAGCCACCTTCACTTCGTACATTTTGTGGCATTAACCCGATGTGCCCAACAACAGCAATAGAGTTATCAGTAAGATGTTTTACGATGTGAGCTTTATTTGCTCCACCTTCGATTTTTATAGCATCTGCTCTTGTTTCTTGATATACTTTCATCGCATTTGTAAAAGCTGTTTTTTCATCGATGTATGTACCAAATGGCATATCACAGATCACAAAAGTATTGTGTGCACCATTACACACAGCTTTTGTATGATAGATCATATTCTCAAGACTGATTCCTAATGTATCTGGATTTCCACCAAAACTCATATTGAGACTATCTCCCACTAAAATAAAGTCAACTTCTTTGTCGAATAGTTTTGCAAATAATGCATCATATGCAGTGATCATACTCAATTTTCGTTTCCCTTTTGAGTTGATGATAGAAGATATTGTTTGTTTTTGAAACTTTTCCATAGTACCCCTTTGTATCTATATTATATAAAGCTATAATTAATTTTATGTTAGGATTATATCCAAAATAAAATTAATTATAATTAGGAATAATATGAAAAAATTAGTTGGCTTCATTACAGCATCATTACCAGAAAATAATTTTACAGTAGATTTAGCACTTCACATGAAAGATGCAGGTGTAGATACACTCGAATTAGGGATTCCTTTTTCTGATCCAGTAGCAGATGGACCTGTCATCGAAAAAGCAAGCTTAAAAGCGTTACAAAATGGGTTTAAACTCAATGATTTATTTGAAATCACTGCTAAAATAGCTCCACAAATGGATACATTATGGATGGGATATACAAATCCATATTTTCACTACGGTATGGAAAATTTTCTACAAAAAGGAAAAGAATTTAATATCAAAGGTTCTATTATCCCTGATTTACCATACGAAGAAGCGAAAAAATATAAAGAAATTTTCAAAAAATATGACCAATCATTGATCGATTTTGTTGCACCAACTGATTCAATTGAAAGAATCAAAAAAATAACACAAAATAGCAGTCAATTTATTTATATGGTAGCATACGCTGGGATCACAGGAAGTGGTGCTAAAGAAGATTTGACACAAGTAATAGAAAATATAAGAAACTCAACAGAAACACCACTTTACATAGGTTTTGGAGTAGATGAGAATACAGCAAAAGAAAAATCGCAAGGTGTCGATGGAGTGATTGTTGGAAGTGCCTTTGTAAAACATCTTATAGATGATAGTTTAAATTACAATGAAAAAATAAAAAAAATCATTGATATTAGTAAAAAAATCAAAGAAGAGATAAATAGTTAAGAGATTACACAACAACCTTACACTATAATTCGACTTCTTAAATGACCCCGTCGTCTAGTTGGCCAAGGACGAAAGGACTTCATCTTTTAAACGCAAGTTCAAATCTTGCTGGGGTCGCCATCATCACAAACAACGCCAATCAATAGTAAAAATGTACAAAATATTCATAGAAAATTTCCTAAAATCGTGTAATAAAATGTTTAAAATTGATATCTCTTTTCTACGAGATTATAAATTTTAATTAAAATTATAATATAATAATAGTATATGAGTAAGAAAGGATAAAAATGGCACTTAAAATTAAAAATGGTATTGTCATAGATGTACCACCACCAAAACTTACTAAAGAACAAATAGAAAAGATGGAAAATGCTCCTGTAAATCATAAGCTTATCAAAAAAGCAACATCAAGAAAATATAATATAGTGTATTCTTAAGTTGCAAGAGTTGGTAATCCACAACTATAATTGTGACAATATTTCTTATAATCAATCAGTTCAAATATTGAATAAAATTGTTTTATCTGATAATTTTGAAGAGAGTAATCGAGAAACAATATTTATAGAAGATATTTGCAAAAGAGTATCAAAGTCTAAAAGTGTTTTGTATTGCTTAGAGTTTCAAAATGAAATAATAGGTTTAGTTGCAATATCAACCACAGAACAAAATCAACAACCATCTCTTCAAATTGATTATATTTTAGTTAATCATAGCTATAGAGGTAAAGTATTAAAATCACTTGATACTAATAAACCCTTTAGATACTTAATTGAATTAGTGATTGATATAGCAACGGAAATTCAAAAAAAAGTCGGATTGAGATATATTGTATTATCACCTGATAATTATAATTTACTTGAT
>JBASAI010000127.1:0-3238 GCA_049650525.1 Arcobacteraceae bacterium | reverse complement strand
ATACCATAATTAGTATTCTTTACTCCAATGTCAACATTATTGCGTATTGAACTTTTTTAGTAAATTCGATGTATACTCCAAAAAAATTTAAAGGTATCACACAAAAATGGAAGAAAAAAACAAAACTCTTTTTTATATTTTGATGTTCATAGCGATGATTGGTTGGGGTGCTTCTTGGGTACATGCAAAAGTTTTAAGTGCGTATATAAATGAATATGAGCTTATATTTTTACGAAACTTTTTTACTATTATTACGATGATCCCTGTACTTGTAGTAAGTAAAAAATATTTTCGTATCACAAAAAAAGGTCTTGTTTTATCTTTTATCACAGCTATTGTGATGATCGCTTATTTAAAATACTATTTTTTAGGGACAAAATTTGGAACAGCTAGTTTAGGTGGAGCATTTGTAACGACACTTATTCCTATCATCACTTTTTTAATGATGGCACTTTTCTTTGGAAAAAAAATACAAAAAAAAGATATCTTCGCATTACTTTTAGGAGCTCTTGGCGTGCTGACTATTTTAAATGTATGGACTCTTTCATTTGATGAGATATTTACACTACACAACACCTACTTTTTACTAGCTGCATTATTATGGCCAATTATTACCATACTCAGTTCAAAAGCGACCAACACATCACCTTTGGTTTTTTCTTTTTATATGTATATCTTTATGACTCTATTAGTGATGCTATTTTTTGTAGATGTCACCGTATTTGAGTACAAATCCTACGATACTATTTTTTGGCTCAATATAGCAAGCTTAGCTGTTATCTCAACAACATTTGCAACAAGTGTCTATTTTATAGGGATAGAAAAGTTAGGTGCAAATGAGGTAAGCTCTTTTATCTTTCTAGTACCATTTTCAGCGATTACTTTAAGTATCATTTTCTTAAAAGAAGAGGTACATTTAAGTGTATTTATAGGGACCATTTTGACTTTATTTGCTGTGAAAATTTTAAATAATATTACTATTTTTAAGAAAAAAAACACTTCAAAAAACTAGCCATTTTTAGCTTTTAAGCAAAAATTTGTTATCATAATATAATTACAAATATAATATAAATAAAAGGAATATTTTAAATGGTATATATAGACAATATCTACGCTGACGAAGTAATGGACAGTCGTGGTAATCCTACAGTTAGAGCTACAGTAATATTGAGTGATGGTACAAAAGAAAGTGCGATAGTTCCAAGTGGAGCAAGTACTGGAAAAAGAGAAGCTTTAGAGTTACGAGATGGTGGAACTCGATATATGGGTAAAGGTGTAGAAAAAGCAGTTGCAAATGTAAACTCTACTATCTCAAATGAGCTTATCGGGTTAAGCCCATTTAATCAAGCTGAAGTTGATGCTACTATGAAAGATATCGATGGTACTGAAAACTACGCAAACTTAGGTGCAAACGCTGTTTTGGGTGTTTCTATGGCAGTTGCAAGAGCAGCAGCAGCGAGTCTGAAAATACCATTGTACAGATACTTAGGTGGAGCAAATGCGATGACTATGCCTGTACCAATGTTCAATATCATAAACGGTGGAGAACACGCAAATAACTCTGTTGATTTTCAAGAATATATGATCATGCCAGTTGGTTTTGAAAACTTCAAAGAGGGTCTTCGAGCTACTGCTGAAGTATACCACAACTTGAAAAAAATCATTGATGAGATGGGTGAGTCTACAGCTGTTGGTGATGAAGGTGGATTTGCTCCAAACTTAAAATCAAATGAAGAGCCTTTAGAAGTTATTATGAAAGCGATTGATAAAGCTGGGTATAAAGCTGGTGAACAAATTGCGCTTGCACTTGATGTTGCTGCTTCTGAAATCATTAATGATAAAGGACTTTATGAACTTAAGTCTGAAAATAGAGAGCTAACAGCCGAAGAACTTGTAAACTATTATGCTGATTTATGTGATAAATATCCAATCGTTTCAATCGAAGATGGTTTAAGTGAAGATGACTGGGATGGTTGGAAACTTATGACTGAAAAATTAGGTCATAGAGTTCAGCTTGTAGGTGATGATCTTTTTGTAACAAATGCAAATATTTTAGCACAAGGTATCTCAAAAGATATCGCAAACTCTATTTTGATCAAACCAAATCAAATTGGAACAATAAGTGAAACAATGCTTACAATCAGACTTGCTCAAAGAAATAACTACAACTGTGTGATGTCACATAGATCAGGTGAGTCAGAAGATGCCTTTATAGCAGACTTTGCAGTTGCACTCAACTGTGGACAGATTAAAACAGGATCAACAGCTAGAAGTGATAGAATCGCTAAATACAATAGACTTTTAGAAATCGGAGCAGAGATAGGTTACGCTGAGTACCTAGGGAAGCAACCATTTCAAAAAAGATAATTTTACTTCGTTATGCTAGAACAATTAAATGAAAATAAGCAGTTTATATTTATATCAACTGCTTTGATTACGATCACTTTTGTTTTGGCATATTATATTTCTCATTTACTTTTTTTTGGAAATAATTCTTATGAAGTATATAGTCATTTAAAAGATCGAAAAGTACATTTGCAAACAAATATCAATCGTTTGCAAATAGAAAATGCAACATTACAAAAAAAATATTTTGAATTAAAAAATTTGGAGCCCGAAGAATTATGAAAATCATTTCACTATCAATATTAAGTATAGCACTTAGCATATCATTATCTGCAAGAGACAATCCTTTTGAGCCAACGGATCATTTTTTGGCACAAAAAGAGATGATAATCAAAATAAATCACGAAAAAAAAATACAACAGGAACTCGCTGAAAAAAAATTAGCTGAAAAAAAAATCAAAGCTTCAAAAGTAGAATCGAAAGAGATAATAAAACTTCAAAATGAAACAACAAAAATAGCTAAAAAAGAGATAGTAAATAAACCATATATTCCAGAAGTAAAAGAGACATTTACTGTTTTACCTTTTGTAAATATTACTATTGTAAACGATGTGCTTACGCTTACAGTGGATAAAAAATATAAACTTTTAAATCAAGATATTCTCAAACCAGCAAAAAAACTTCTTTTTGATTTTGAAGGAGATGTGAGTTTTTATACTATAAGAAAACCAATCATAAGCGAAGATTACAAATCATTTGCAGTTGGTACTCATAGAGAAGAAAAATTCTTTCGAGTTGTAATTGATCTTCCATCTGAAATTACTGACTACAGAGAAGAAGTTGATAGTAAAAATGGTATAATTACTATCACAAGAAAAAGTAATTCCCTAAT
>JBASAI010000126.1:0-4779 GCA_049650525.1 Arcobacteraceae bacterium | reverse complement strand
TATCATACCACTTCTCAATATCTTGTGTATCTCGATATTTGCTTTGTATGTACCAAAAAGTAAGATCACAACTATTTCACTTTTAAAATCTATCTTTAAAAATCCACTTATTTTAGCCTGTCTTTTTGGTGGTACATTTAATATGCTAGGACTTAGTTTTCCATCACTTTTAGAAAATACCTTATCTATTTTAAGCTCTGCAGCACTTCCTTTGGGACTTTTATCGGTAGGAGTAGGACTACACTTATCTTCTATAAATGAAACAAAAATGGCAGTAACAGTTTCCTCATTTGTAAAACTGGTACTTTTACCTGTGATCATGTATGCTACTTGTTTACTCTTCTCACTTGATAATGATAAAACTATTTTATTAGTCTTATTTGCATCGATGCCAACAGCATCCTCAGCATACGCACTCGCACGAGAGCTTGGTGGTGATCTGAAGCTGATATCTTCTATTGTTTCATTAGAAACCATTTTATCAATATTTTCAATATCATTTATTTTATGGTTATTGAATATTGGATAATACAATTAATTTTACAAAAGGAAAAAACGATGAATTTTAAAAAAGGGAGTCTCTACCCTGTGACATTAAATGGTACTGATACCAATTTAAAACGAAAAGAGATAAAAAAATATTTCCACGATACCTTTGATACTTTTGAAAAAGTATTTGAAGTACTCAAAGATGATAGTGTTTTCTATCAACAATCAGAGATCACAAGACATCCGATGATTTTTTATTTTGGGCATACTGCAACATTTTTTATCAATAAGCTTATCAATATGCAGATTATCAAAGAGCGAATCAATGCTGACTTTGAATCGATTTTTGCCATAGGTGTCGATGAGATGACTTGGGATGACACCAATAATAAAAACTACACTTGGCCAAAAGTACAAGAGGTACGAGAATATAGAGACAAAGTCAGAGCCCTTGTAGATAATCTCATCGATACACTTCCTTTATCACTTCCTATTACAAAAGATTCTCCTATGTGGATCATCTTGATGGGGTGTGAACATGAAAAAATTCATATCGAAACATCACTAGTGCTACATCGCCAAATGCCTTTGGAGTTTATCAAAGAGGATGAAGCGTTTGCTCCACTTCCCTCTTCAAATAAAAACTTAGAAAATAAAATGATCCAGATCCCATCAGCTCATAATATCCAACTAGGAGTTGATAATACTCACGATCTTTACTCTTGGGATAATGAATATGGTGAATATGAAGATGATGTAGAATCATTTCAAGCATCACAATATCTCGTATCAAATAAAGAGTTTTTAGAGTTTGTTGAAAATGATGGTTATGAAGAGTTAATTTATTGGAGCGATGAGGGGAAAAAGTTTTTAGAGATCACAAAAGCACAACACCCTACTTTTTGGATAAAAAAAGATGATACTTTCAAATATAGAACTTTAACAAAAAATATAGAGATGCCGTGGAATTTTCCAGTAGATGTAAATGCACTTGAAGCCCAAGCGTTTTGTAACTACAAAAGCCAAAAAGATGGCGTAACATATACCCTTCCAAGTGAAGTGGAATATAAAGCGATCTGTAACTATGTGAAGCTTCCAAAATTATTGGATTTTGATAGTAAAAATGCCAATCAAAACCTCATAAACTTTAGCTCGTGTGATGTTGATACACACAATTTTAACGGTATCTATGATGTAGTAGGAAATGTGTGGCAATGGAGCCGAACACCGATTTTTGGTTTCGTTGGATTTGAGCCACATGTGGCGTATGATGATTTTTCTACACCAACATTTGATGACAAACACGCTTTGATTTTAGGCTCTTCGTGGGCAAGTAGTGGAAACCTGATCATGAATGATTCAAGATATGCTTTTAGAAGACATTTTTTTCAAAATGCAGGTTTCAGATATGTAATAACAAACAACAAGGACAAAAAAGATATGGATATATATGAAAGTGACGCACTAGTGTCTCAATACTGTGAGTTTCAATACGGCGATACACATTTTGGTGTAAAAAACTTCGCGTGTGAGTGTGCAAAAATAGCAGCAAACTATACACAAAATACAACAAAAGCACTTGACTTAGGCTGTGCCACAGGTCGTGCAACATTTGAACTCGCAAAAACATTTGATGAAGTTGTTGGGATCGATTTTTCAGTACGATTTGTACAAGTGGGTACAAAACTCAAAGAAGAAGGAATAGTAACATTCCAAAGTCCAGACGAAGCAGAACTCTTTACCAATAAAAAAGTAACCATAGCAGATCTAGGATACGAAAACTTAAAAGAAAAAGTATCTTTTTGGCAAGGTGACGCTTGTAATCTCAAACCAAATTTCACCTCATACGATATGATCCTAGCAACAAATCTAATCGATCGACTCTATCAACCACGACTATTTTTAGATACAGTTGATGAACGACTCAACAAAGATGGTATCTTGATACTCACATCACCATACACTTGGCAAGAAAGCTCAACAAAAAAAGAGTTTTGGTTAGGTGGATATAAAGATGAAAATGGAAAAGATATCAAAACTATCGATACACTCAAAAACATTTTAAAAGATAAGTTTGAACTTCTTCATACCCAAGACCTAGATTTTGTGATAAAAGAAACAAAAAGAAAGTATCAACATACAGTATCAGAAGTGAGTGTTTGGAAAAAGAGATAATGTACAACTTCACAACATCAGCAAACAGAGAAAATACAAATGCTGAAAAATATACTGCTCGAAAAAGGCTTTTTGGTACGGATGATATTTTACCTATTTGGGTAGCGGATATGGATATCGATACGCCCTCTTTTGTGTTTGAAGATATTCAAAAAAGACTTACTCATCCTATCTTAGGATATGAAGAAGTTCCTGATTCTGCTTTTAATGCACAGATCGATTGGATGAAAAATAATCATAGTGTAGAGTTTAAACTAGATGATATGATCTACTCACATTCTGTAGTAGCGAGTATAAATGTAGCTATTGAAGCGTTTACAAATGAAGGTGATAATATCATCGTGCAGACTCCCGTTTATCCTCCATTTTTCCAAAGTATTAAAAGACATAATAGAGAAGTATTAGAGAATAATCTAGTATTAAAAGAAAATGGTAAATATGAATTTGATCTCGAAGATTTAAAATCAAAGATAAATAAAAACACAAAACTACTGTTACTTTGCTCTCCTCACAATCCAGTAGGAAGAGTATGGAAAGAAGAAGAGCTTCGTGAACTTTTAGATATTTGTGTAAAAAATAATATTGTTGTTTTTGCAGATGAGATACATTCTGATCTTGTTTTTGAAGGCAATAAACATATCTCATTTTCCTCTTTAAATCAACAAGCAAAAGATATTTCGATCACAGCCATAGGTGTAGGAAAAACATTTAATTTAGCAGGAATTGCGATGAGTAGTGTTGCTATTCCAAATCAAACTCTTAAAGCAAAGTTTTTAGAAACTTATAAAAAGCATCACTTCGCAGATGGATCTGTAGTTTCCCATGTAGCATTCCAAAGTGCCTATACGCATGGGAAAAATTGGCTCGAAGAGTTAAAAATCCATCTATATAAAAACTATGAGATGCTTCAAAAACTCTGTGATAAATATCCGAAAAAAGTAAAACTCACTCCAATAGAAGCAACATATTTAGCGTGGATTGATTGTCGAGGGTTAAATCTAACAGATAAAAACCTAAGAGATTATTTTATAAAAGAGGCAAAACTTGGACTCAATCCTGGTCTTGGATTTGGAGCAAATGGTTCTGGTTTTATGCGATTGAATTTTGCTGTATCGCTCGAGATGATGGAAGAAATTGTGTTTAGGTTAGAAAAAGTATTGTATAAAAAATAGTCCAATAAATACTTTAAAGAATTATCTTTTATGGTAATATAAACAAAAAAGATTTATTATGGACAACATACTTTTTATCATCTTTGCTGCTATTTCTATAGCAACTGTTTTAAACATTATTTTCAAGAAATATGGCATTTCTCATATCATCGGATATATTATTTCTGGAACCATTGTAAGTTATGGATTTCATTTTAACGGTGCAAATTTTCATAGCTTAGAACTCATCGCTGAGTTTGGTATCGTTTTTTTGATGTTTACTATTGGACTAGAACTGAATCTCGAAAAAATTAAAAAGATGAAAGAAGTACTTTTTGTAAATGGACTTTTGCAAGTTGTTGTAAGTGTTATTATTGTTTTTGGTATCGCATATTTTATTTTTGGTTTTGATACAAATGTCTCATTGATCATCTCATTAGCTTTTTCACTCTCCTCTACAGCTATCGTTTTAACTTATTTAAAAGACTCAAAAGATATCTACACACCTTATGGGGAAAAAGCTGTTGGTATTTTGATATTTCAAGATTTAGCGGTTATTCCTATATTGTTGCTCATCTCTTTTTTGACCAATGATACTTTATCTATCACCCAAGTTGTTTCACAAACTATTTTAGCAGCATTATTTATCATCATTTTTATGTTTACTATAGGGAAAAAAATAGTAAATTCACTCCTAAAATTAAGTGCAAAAACACAAATAGAAGAGCTATTTCTAGGAGCCGTTTTCTCTATCGTTCTTGGAACTTCTCTTCTGTCTCATGAGATAGGTTTTACTTATTCTTTGGGTGCATTTATTGCTGGTGTGATCATAGCAGATACAGGCTACAACATCAAAGTAGAATCAGATATCATCAGTTATAAAGACTTATTATTGGGGACTTTTTTCTTTAGTGTTGGTACAAAAATAGATGCTGCGTATTTTATCACTCATATACACTATATT
>JBASAI010000125.1:0-1653 GCA_049650525.1 Arcobacteraceae bacterium | reverse complement strand
GGATACTGTTTTAGATGAATTTGGCTCAAATTTAAGTGGAGGTCAAAGACAACGAATAGCAATAGCTAGAGCTTTGTATAAAGAACCTCAAATTTTGATCTTTGATGAAGCGACAAGTGCGCTTGATAATGAATCTGAGTCAATTATCAGTAAAGTTTTGGATGAAGTAAGTGCAGATAAAATTACTTTTGTGATTGCACATAGATTAAGTACGATCAAAAATGCCGATAAAATTGCTGTTTTTAAAGACGGACATATTATTTGTCAAGGAAACGAACAAGAATTATTAGAAAACTGTAGTGAATATAAAAGACTTCATAGTCTAGCTACTGTGTAATATAGGAAAAAAATGTATAAAGTAGTAGTAAATAAACCGTATGAAAATTTTCAAGATTTTCTTATAAATATAAAAAAGTATTTTAATGCAAATGATGAAATAATCCATAAGGCAAGAAATGAACTCAAAATCATCAATCATAATGATGTAGATACAGTTGTAAAATCATTTAAAGTACCAAATATAATCAATAAGATTGCATACTCTTATTTTAGAGATAGCAAAGCTAAAAAATCTTATGAATATTCTTTAAAGATAAAAGACTTCACTCCTAATCCCATAGGATATATAGAGTTTTATGAAAACTCTTTGATAAATGATAGTTATTTTATAAGTGAAAAATTCGAGTATGATTTTACTATTAGAGAACCACTACTTGATGATGCTTTCGAAAATAAAGACAATATACTGAAAGCATTTGCAAAGTTTACATATGAACTACATCAAAATAATATTTTTCATAACGATTATTCACCTGGTAACATTTTGATCAAAAAATATGATGGAGATTTTATCTTTAAAATAGTAGATGTCAATAGAATGAAATTTGACGAATTAGATTTTGAAGATAGAGCGAAAAGTTTTTCTAAATTATGGGCCAGAGATGATGAGCTAGAGATAATCTCTAGTGAATATCTTAAGTATTATAAATGTAGAGAAAATTTCACCCAAAGAGTTTGTTTTTATTCAAATAAAAATAAAAGAATAAAGAATTTCAAAAAAAGACTAAAAGGGAAAAAAGTTGTTGATTGAAAATATTACTCCTGTTATTATTGCTAAGGATGCCTCTGCAACTATAGGAAAAACACTTGAAAGTTTGAAAAGTTTTAAGGAAATTGTAATTTATCTTAATAACTCTTCTGATGATACAAAAAAAATTGTACAGCAATATTCAAATAGTAATTTAATAGAAGGTGAATTTTTAGGTTTTGGACCGACTAAAAATAAGGCTGCTAGTTATTCTCCAACTAAATGGGTTCTCTCGCTTGATGCGGATGAAGTGTTAAGTGATGAGTTTATTGTACAGTTATCGAAAATTGATTTAGATAGTAATTGTTTGTATAAGATATTACGAACAAATTATTATAAAAAAAAGCAGATTAAACATTGTTGGGGAGATGATTTGATCGTAAGGCTCTATGATATTTCTCAAACAAAATTTTGCAATAATAAAGTGCATGAATATATCGAAGAAAAAGATTTTAAAGTGATTCAGCTTGATGGTATTGTAGAACATTATCCATATAATTCTATTACCGATTTCATCATTAAACTAGACAGATACTCAACAATTTTTGCAAATGACAATGTAGGGC
>JBASAI010000124.1:0-2721 GCA_049650525.1 Arcobacteraceae bacterium | reverse complement strand
TTACTATAGTCATCACCTTTAGGATCTACTAAGACTTTAAGGTCAGATCCACTTGCACAAAAATTGATTTTTGACATCAAATTGTCTGTGATCACCCCTTTCCCATAATCAGAAACCAAAACAACATCAAACTGATCAATTATTTCAAAAAGAGTCATCGTAAGAAGAGCTTCACTCTCTTGAGAAATATCTTCTTTTGATTCTTGATCATATCGTATGATTTGCTGCGCAGAAGCGATGATTCTACTTTTTTTTGTCGTTTTTCTATTTTCATCACAGATCAAATAATGTCGCACTTTTATATCTTCAAGCATAGTAGTCAATTCTTTTGATACTTCATCTTCACCAACTACAGAGATCACCATAACATCTGCGCCCAAAGATACGAGATTGTTCACGACATTCCCAGCACCACCTAAAACAGTCGTCTCCTTTTGTACATCAACAACCTGCACAGGAGCTTCAGGTGAGATACGATTGGCACTTCCCCATAAATAGTGATCAATCATCAAATCACCGATGACTAAAATATTTGGCTTTTTCAAAATTTTTTTAGTATCCAACATTATTTTTTCACCTCAGTATTAAAAAGTCTTTTTATCTCAGGAATATATTTCTTTATCCCCTCTTCTAGTTCATATTGTGGTGTATATCCTAAATTTTCTTTTGTTGTCTCTATATTTGCTTGGGTAAAAAACTGATATGCACCGATAAAAGGATTAGGAATATATTCTTTCCCATTATCGATTTCAAGCTCACGCTGTAAGGTAGTTACAATATCTTCAAAGCTACGAGCTCTACCAGTTCCTACATTATATACACCTGATTTTTTTGGCTCACACGCTTTTATATTCGCTTGAATAATATCATCTATATAGATAAAATCTCTTAATATCTTATCACTTCCTTCAAATAGTTTAGGAGTCAATCCTTTTAAAATCTGATGCCCAAACTGTACTACCATAGAAGCTGTACTATTTTTGAAAAACTCTCTAGGACCATATACATTAAAATATTTCAATCCAACAATTGAGATATCTAAATCTTTTTTAAGATACTGTGCTGTGATATTATCCATCATCACTTTTGAAAATCCATAGGCATTATTTGGTTGTTCATACCCTACTTCAAATCTATCGCTATCTCCATAAGTAGCAGCTGAGCTTGCATAGATCATGTTCGCTTTATGTTTTATGGCAATTTTTAGTAGATCTTCATAAGCATTTACATTTGTTTTCATCATCAAATCTTGCTCACTCACAGTAGTATCAGATATAGCTGCTTGATGAAAAATATAATCAAAAGAGTATGAATCTTCTAAGTCTTTTAGAGCCACTTTATCATTGATATCACCACTTATAACAATACCATTAAATCCCAAAAGATTTTTAAAATGTCCAAAACTTTTCAAATTTCCATTTGAAAAAGTCTCACCACTTCTAAACATATCAAAAGCAACAACTTTCGCATCTGGATAATTTTCTTGAAAATAAAATGCTAAACTAGACCCTATAAATCCAGCAGCTCCTGTTATTAAAATCGTTTTGTTGTTAAAATCTATGTTTGTATATTTAGTCATCGTAATATCTCCATTAGTTTATTTTCTATTATATTGTAAAATTCTTTTCCATGATTTGGTGGGATTTCATAATTATGTTGGTAGTTTTCGTCACTAATTGTCGCCCATCTTTTCGAACTTGCAAAAAGGTTACTTCCAAAAAAAGAAAGCGTAGGAGTGTTTGTTAAACCAGCTAAATGCATAGGTCCAGTTGAAGTACTCACAAATAGTTTTGAAGTTGCTATATATGTAATATAATCCCAAAGTGAAATAAAATCATTTTTTATAATGGCTTCAAAATCTAAGTTTTTTTCTATATATTTTTGAGTTTCTATATCATCTGGACCAAAACAAAACACAACTTTTGTATCAGTATTTTGACTAACTTGTTTTCCAAGCATTAAATACTCATCAAGAGTAAGATTCCCATCACTACTACCTCCACTTCCTGCATGAAAGATAATGAAATTTTGAATTTTGCACCCAAGGGCATTTCCTTTGGTCAATTTTGGATTTTCAATTTTCAAGAGTGGTTTTTGAAACTCCAAAACTAATGACTCATCAAAATTATGTAAAAGATCAAGATTATAAGCCCACTCTGTTTTCTCAACTCGACTTCTTCTTTGCTTTATTGTATTATTGAAAAATATTTGAGCTATTTTCGTTGCAGGAGCAATTCGTATAGGAATTCGTGCTAAAAATAGAGAAAAACCAAGATTAAAATCAATATAACCACTAATACTCACATCAAACTTATAAGGTGCTAATCTTTTTAAAAGTTCAAATGTATCTTCACTATACTCTATAACATCATCGATAAAATCAAGTTCTTTAGCTATATCAACATTTATTTTAGAAACAAGCATCACTATTTTATGGTTAGTTTGTTCTTTTAAAACTTTACAAACAGGAAGCATAGTCATAAAATCACCTATTTTATCATGTCGTGTTATTAATATGTTCATATCATTTACTCTTTATTTCTTTATTAAGCTCATAAAGCTTTATATATTTATAAAAATTTGTTGCCATATGTGAAAATGCTATGATTAGTCCAGCATATCCATCTAAAAATCCTCTTTTTAAAAAATATGTTTTGAAAAAAGAAAACTTCGCATTGAGTATTGCTTTTAGTGGAGATGATTTTTTGCGCCCTACATTGT
>JBASAI010000123.1:0-4485 GCA_049650525.1 Arcobacteraceae bacterium | reverse complement strand
ATTTCCAAAGTTAAAGAGAAACTAATCCAAGCAGAACAAACTAAGTACAATAAACGATAATACAAGTATAAGTTCCATTTTAGTGGAGGTGGAACTAGAAAAATGTAATAACCATCCATCTAGATACTAGTATTTTAAGATTAATTAATACCTTTAACAATACACTCTTTTGCTAAATTAGTTAATAAGTCTATTGAAAAAGTTTCTAGAAATTTACCTTTTTCTTTTGTTTTTTCCCATAGATCTTTATCCCTAAAAGTATCTAAAAAGTTATGCCCTTTTTCTGTAATACCTTGAATCATAAAAGTGATTTCACTATCACTTAAAGTATCATAACGCTTACTTTTTAGTAATTTTGAAGATAATAATTCAATTTGATATATAAATTCTCTTTCATCAAATTCTTTAAATTTTTCGTATAAATCATAGGATTTAATATTTTTACCATATTCTAAATTTTCTTCTAAATAAAACATTATGTCTTTACATAAATCTAAATTTTGTCGCATTATATTCCTTTTAATTTTTACATATTATATCGTAAATAAAACTGTGTGTTTTTTCATACTAAAACCATCTTATATTGATACTTTGATGTAGTGACATCCAGGGCAACTTCAAGTTATCATATGCAATACTCCAATTTCTGGGAATATTATATCAAGTAGTTTTTTGAAATTAATAATGATGAAAATTTTAATTAAATAGAGAAGTAATACAATAAAAGGAAAATCCTTTTATTGTATTTTAATAGAAACTAAATAGTTCTAAATTTAGCAGGTCCAGTAGTATGGATAGAAACACCTTCTGTGTCAACTGCTACAGTTACTGGCATATCAACTACATCAAATTCATAGATAGCTTCCATTCCCATCTCTTCAAATGCAAGAACTTTTGCGTCTTTTATTGATTGAGAGATTAAGTATGCTGCTCCACCAGTTGCAATTAAATACATAGATTTATACTCTTTGATAAGATCAATTGTTGGTTGCTTTCTTTCAGCTTTACCGATCATACCCATGATACCGATTTCCATCATATCTTTTGTAAATTTATCCATTCTAGTAGATGTAGTAGGTCCTGCAGGTCCCACTTTTTCATCTCTTACAGGATCAACTGGTCCAACATAGTAGATAAATCTATCTTTTAAATCAACACCATTTGGTAAAGGTTTATTTGCATTTTTGTATTCTACAATTTTTTTATGAGCTGCATCTCGTGCTGTTAAAATTTTACCAGTTAAAAGTAATGTATCCCCTGATTTAAATTGAGATAAGTTTTCTTTTGTAAGGTCAGCTATATTTACTTTTTTGATAGTATCCATAGGAAGTTCAAGATCTGGCCAAATACTTAAATCTGGTTTATTAAATCTAGCAGCTCCTTCTCCACCTTTTAGTTTAAAATGAATATGTCTAGTAGCTGCACAGTTAGGAATCATAGCAACTGGTAAAGAAGCTGCATGACAAGGATAATCTAAGATTTTAACATCAACAACTGTTGTAACTCCACCAAGCCCTTGAGCACCAATACCTATTTTATTGATATCTGTGTAAAGTCTTAGTCTTAATTCTTCAAGAGCATTTTGTGGTCCTCTTTCGATCAAGTCTTGAATATCAACATGACCCATTAAAGATTCTTTTGCTAGAAGCATAGATTTTTCTGGATTTCCACCGATACCAATTCCTAAGATTCCAGGAGGACACCAACCTGCTCCCATCTCACGAACATTAGCCATAACCCAGTCATAGATACTATCAGATGGATTTAAAACTGCAAATTTTGATTTATTTTCACTTCCACCACCTTTTGCAGCAACAGTGATATCTAACTCATCAGAATTATCAACAGTAACATGAATAACAGCAGGAGTGTTATCTTTTGTATTAAGTCTAGCACCCGCTGGGTCACTTACAACTGAGTATCGTAAAGTATTATCAGGATCTGTATATCCTTTTGCAACACCTGCATTTAATACATCTGTTAATTCTTTTGTAATATCTAAATCAGCTTTTAACCCAACTCTTACAAAAATATTCACACTTCCAGTATCTTGACACAATGGTCTATGACCCAATGCACACATTTTAGAGTTGATTAAAATTTGACCAATTGCATTTTTTGCAGCTTCACCTTCTTCTTTCTCATATGCTGCTACCATTGATTTTACGAAATCTTCTGGGTGAAAATATGAGATGTATTGACAGGCGTCTGCTATACTATCTATAATATCTTGTTCTTTAATTGTTGCCATTTTTTATAACCTTTTTAATTGAAATTTATTGATTATATCCAAAACAGCATTATGAAATATCCATATAAATCTGAATGATTTTTTTTTGTACTAAAATGTTACTTAGTGATACTTTGAATTTTTTGGAGATTTATGAACAAAAGCATTGTATAAAGGTATTTTTAATATAATATATAAATTATTAAAAGGATTTATTATGCTATATTTTATGAAGAAAATGAAGACCGTTATCTCTATTTCATTACTTGTATGTTCAACAACTGCATTTGCACTTTCAGAACAAGCACTAGAAGGAAAAGAGCTTTATATGGAAGCGGATTGTATGCGCTGTCATGGAATTTTACCACAATATGATCCAAAAGAAAACAAAGCAAAAAACTTCAATCAAATAGTTTCATGGGTAAGTGGCTGTGATGGGATGTTTGATATTGGCTGGTTTCCAGAAGAGCAAGAAACTGTTGCACAATATCTTAACGAGCTTTATTATAAGCATGAACAAAAATAATACCAAAGCATTACTGTACACATAATTAGATTTTATTAGGGGAAAATATTGAATATACACGAATACCAAGCAAAACAACTATTTGCAAAACACGGAGTACCAGCACCACGAGGATTTATCGCAAATACACCTGCCCAAGCACTTAAAAACGCACAAGAATTAGGTGGAAAAGTATGGGTAATAAAAGCACAAATACACGCAGGTGGTAGAGGTCTCGGTGGTGGTGTAAAAATCGTACATTCACTTTCAGATGTAAAAAAAGCGGCAACAGAACTACTAGGGATGACACTTGTCACTCATCAAACAGGACCAGAAGGGAAATTAGTACGAAAAGTATATGTTGAAGAGGGTGTGAAGATTGTTGATGAGTTGTATTTAAGTATTGTTTTGGATAGAGCTTTAGAGATGCCTATTATTATGGCACTTGCTGAAGGTGGAATGGATATAGAATCAGTAGCACATAATTCCCCTGAAAAAATCATCAAGATACCTATCGACCCTGATTTTGGATACCAAGCCTATCAAGGAAGAGAACTCATCTCTGCTTTTAAAATAACAGATAAAAGAGAACAGTATAAACTGCAAAATTTTCTTAAAGCACTCTATGAACTTTATATCACAAATGATGTGGAGATGGTGGAGATAAATCCACTCGTAAAAACAAAAGTTGGAAGCTTTTTAGCACTTGATGCAAAACTTCAATTTGATGACTCGGCACTTGCGCGTCATCCTGAGTTTGAAGAGATGAGAGATATTCATGAAGAAGATGCAGATGAAAGAGAAGCTAGTATTTATGGACTTTCTTATATCCCACTTGATGGTGAGATTGGCTGTATGGTAAACGGAGCTGGATTAGCTATGGGTACGATGGATACAATCAACCACATGGGCGGGAAACCTGCAAACTTTTTGGATGTAGGTGGAAATGCAAATCCTGAAACTGTATCAAAAGGGTTCGAAATCATCTTACGAAACAAAAATGTAAAAGCAATTTTTATCAACATTTTTGGTGGGATCGTACGATGTGATAGAATCGCAAAAGGGATCATTGAAGCTACTAAAACCGTAGAAGTAAATGTACCTATAATCGTACGACTTGATGGAACCAATGCGGATGAGGCTGCCTTTATTTTAGAAAAAGCAAATATTGCAAATATCATAACAGCCACAGATATCGGTGATGGTGCAAAAAAAGCAGTCGAAGCAGCAAGACAAACAAAGCAAGGTAAATAGATGGCAATTTTAGTAAATAAAGAAACAAAAGTTATCGTTCAAGGATTCACAGGAAGAGAAGCGACATTTCACTCAGAACAATGTATCGCTTATGGAACAAATATCGTAGGTGGAGTAACACCAAATAAAGGTGGTCAAACACATCTTGATTTACCAGTTTTTGATAGTGTTGCTCAAGCTGTAAAATCTACACAAGCTACTGTATCTATGATATTTGTTCCCCCTGCTTTTGTGGCTGACGCAATTATGGAAGCAGCCGTTGCTGGTATAAAACTAGCAGTCGTGATCACAGAAGGTTCACCAACACTTGATATGCAAGCTGCAAAAGCGTGTGCAAATAAATATGGAATGATGATGATAGGACCAAACTGCCCAGGAATCATCACAGCTGATGAGTGTAAAATAGGGATCATGCCAGGAAATATTTTCAAAAAAGGAACAGTAGGACTGATCTCAAAATCAGGAACACTTACTTATGAAGGTGCAAACCAAGTAT
>JBASAI010000122.1:0-4474 GCA_049650525.1 Arcobacteraceae bacterium | reverse complement strand
GAATTAGTCAGTTATTAACAAAT
The DNA here is from genome assembly GCA_049650525.1 of Arcobacteraceae bacterium. Taxonomy (GTDB): domain Bacteria; phylum Campylobacterota; class Campylobacteria; order Campylobacterales; family Arcobacteraceae; genus JAIOSF01. The sequence goes on along the minus strand of JBASAI010000122.1, from coordinate 4,451 downwards.
ACGGATATTCATCCAGCTGCAACTATTGGGCGAAGAGTGTTTATAGATCATGGTTTTGGTGTGGTTATTGGTGAAACAACTATTATAAAAGATGATGTTTTGATCTATCAAGGTGTGACTTTAGGTGGAGTGAGTTTAAATCAAGGTAAACGACATCCTACTATAGAAAGTAACACGGTAATAGGAAGCGGTGCCAAAGTTTTAGGAAATATTATTGTTGGAGAAAATTGTAAAATAGGCGCTAATTCTGTGGTTGTAAAAGATGTTCCTTGTAACTCAACTGCTGTTGGGATTCCCGCTCGTATCATCAAAAGAAAAGATGCTGATTGTACTGAAAGTTCACTTTTAGATCACAATAATTTACCTGATGTATCAAAAGAGATGTTTTCGTATCTTTTAAAAAGAGTAGCTGTTTTAGAACATGCTTTAAAAGAATATGATGGTATTGATGTATCAAATGAAGATGAAGAATTAGAGTCTATTTATGAAAACTTTATTGATGCTATGGAAAGTAAAGAATAGTTGTAGAGTATGGAATTAGTTTTTTTAGGTATTGTCACAGGATTTGTTTCAGGTTTTTTTGGTGTAGGTGGAGGTATGGTGTTGGTACCTATGCTATTATTTTACGGACTAGATATGAAAAGTGCTGTTGCAATTTCTATTATGCAGATGGTATTTAGCTCTACTTATGGAACTTTTTTAAACTATAAAAAAAATAAAACACTTTTAAAAGATGGTATTATCATCGGCATAGGTGGTTTTTTAGGTGGAAGTCTAAGTGGATTTATTGTGCCTAATGTTGATGCACAATATTTGAAATATCTATTTTTATTGATTGTTATTGTGGGAGTCATTACAATATATATAAGCCCAACTGAGCATAAAAAAATCGTCAAAAAACACAATAGATTTTCTTTGATTATTATCGGATTTATAATAGGGATTATTGCTATGAGCATTGGAGTGGGTGGCTCTGTTATTTTGACACCTATCTTGGTTGGATTTATGTACTATAAACTTAAAGATGCAGCTTCTTTAGGGTTGTTTTTTGTAATATTTAGTTCTATTGCAGGTTTTATTAGTTTAAGCACGAGTGGACATATGCTTTTTAATGAAGGTTTTATAGTGGGACTTGCTTCTTTATTTGGAGTTTTCTTTGGAATTAGAACAAAGCAGATGATCCAAATAAAATCTTATAAGCAACTTACTTTAGGATTATATCTTATAATTATAGTATCTATATTCTTTAAATTATAAGAGGTGTTATTGTTATGTTTTTTTCTAAAATAGTGTTGATTTTATCAATAGATATATTTTTACAATAGAGTGCATTGAAGTTTAGTTTTTTTATATTTTGAAAAGTTTCATCATCTGATAAATTCAGAGTATCTAAGACTTGAATGGCACCATACCCATAATGCTCACCTAAATATTTGATTTCTATCTCTGCTATATCGTTATCTAGATTGGCAAGTATAAAACGATTTGTTTGTCCATAAGGAACAATTTCTCTACTTTTATTAACAAATATAGGTTTGAAAAGGTTAAAATTGTTTAGTTTTTTTAAATCAAGATTATATTCAAAAAGTTCGAGTTGTTGTAGTAGATCATTTATATATACTGTAGGAAGTTTAATTTTATCAAAAAATTTATCTTGGTATGAAAATGATGTTTCAAAAAGAGAATGGCTTGTAAGATTTTTGATCTCGAATGTTGTGTTCTTTAAAATCATTACGTCGCCACTTATGGCATGAAGGAATTCTATTTCGGTACCAAATATAAGTGCGTTACTTTGAAGATTGTGCAGTTCCTCAAAATCATCAGAAAGATTATTTTTAAGAAGTATTACATTGGAAAGTTCTTTTGTTTTGAAAATATCAAGTAATTTAAAAAATATTTTATTTGTTTTAATAAATTGCATTTTATTTTCAAGAAGTTTATATCTTAGTACATTTGTGATAGCTTTTGTGAAATTATCGACTTGTATCCATGCGATCTCATTATCAATAATATAATATTCAAAATCTAAAATAATAGCAAAGGCACCTTGGCTTATAGCTGTTTGAATATCTGCTCTATTATTTGCAAAAAAAGCATCACCTTCGTTCACTTTTTTTATATTTGTATGAATTTGTGTGATAAAAGATATTGAAGGGGTATTTAAAAGTTTCCCCTCCACTATATCAGTGAGTGCTGATATTTGCATAGTTTTACTTAGCTTACTTTTGTTCCAGCTACTTTTGAAGCTTCTGGTCGCAAGAGATGTAAACCATTTTCATCTTTACACGCTAAAAGCATTCCTTCACTTACCATACCCATGAGTTTTGCTGGTTTTAAGTTTGCTACTACACACGCCTGAGTTCCTACTAACGATTCTGCACTATAAAACTCTTTTATACCTGCTAATATTTGTCTGTTTGATGACTCACCAATATTAACTTGTAGTTTTAAAAGTTTTTTAGATTTTGGTACTTCCTCAGCTTCTACGATAGTTCCTATTTTTAAAGATGTTTCAAAAAACTGATCTATAGTGATTAAGTTATCCGCTTCTTCTGTTGTAGTTTCTTTTTGTGTCGATTCTTTTCTTGGTTTTTCTACAACTGTTTCTGCTTTTTGTACATCTGCTGTTGCTATGAGCTCTTCTTCTATTCGTGGGAATAGGGCATCAATCTTTGTGATAGTTACATCCGCAACAATCCCTTTATTTACGATGAGATCTTTATATGTTTGCGTATTGATCTCGATTCCTAAAGAGTTTGCAATTTTACCGATTTTTTCTGGCATAACAGAATCTAAAAGTAGTGAAACTTTTGCCATGATATTTACAATAAGAGCAACTAAAGCCATAGCTTGTTCTTCTTGGTTATTTTTCATCATAGTCCATGGTTCATAATCTCCAATTGCTTTATTTGCAATAGTTAATACTTTCCATAACTCTTCAAGATATCTATTGATTTGCATATTATAAATAAGTGGTTCTGCATTTGTAATAAGTACATGAACTTCATCGAGTTCTTTTTGGTGATATTTTTCTACATCTTTACTTGTAACTTTAAAGTCAAAATATTTACCACTCATCCCCGAAATTCGATTGAGTAAATTTCCCAAATCATTTCCAAGGTCTGAGTTGATTCTATCCATTAAAGCGCGTTGCGAAAAATCACCATCTTGTCCAAAAGGTACTTCTCTTAATAAAAAGTATCTTAAAGCATCTAATCCATAAGCATCTGCTACTTCTTTAGGATTTACAACATTTCCTTTTGATTTAGACATCTTTTCTCCGTCTCTAGTCCACCAACCATGTGCAGCGATGTGATCTGGTAAGGGCAACTCTAAAGACATCAAAAATGCAGGCCAAAAAATAGCATGAAATCGTAAAATATCTTTCCCTACTAAATGTACTTTCGCAGGCCAATATCCCATGTTTTTTTCATCAGTTCCATAACCTAATGCAGTAATATAGTTCAAAAGTGCATCCATCCAAACATACATAACATGTTTGTCATCATTCATTGATTCTGGAAGTTTTACACCCCAATCAAATGATGTTCTTGAAATAGATAAATCATTGAGTCCACCAGATACAAAATTTATCACTTCTTTTGCTTTTGCTTTAGGAAGAATAAATTCTGGATTATTTTTGTAGAGTTCAAGAAGTTTATCTTCGTAGTTTGAAAGTTTAAAAAAGTAACTTTCTTCTTTTACTATTGTTGTAGGTCTTCCACAATCAGGACACCCCTCATTATCGATAAGTTGCGCATCTGTAAAAAATGTTTCACAACTTACACAGTAGTTCCCTTCATAATGACCTTTATAGATATCACCTTTATCAAACATTTTTTGAAATGCTTTTTGCACACCTATTTTGTGATCTTCATCAGTTGTACGGATAAATTTGTCATAAGATATATCAAACCCATCCCATAAATCTTTAAATTTACCACTTATCTCATCGGCATATTCTTTTGGTGTTTTATTTCTAAGTGCTGCACTATCCGCAATCTTTTGTCCATGTTCATCAGTACCTGTGAGAAAAAATGTATCACATCCTGTTAATCTACTGTAACGAGCAAGCATATCTCCTATGATTGTTGTATAGGCGTGACCTATATGTGCTACATCATTTACATAATAAATCGGGGTTGTTATATATACTTTTTTGCATGAATCTGACATTTTTATTCCTTGAATCTCTATTATTATTCGCGATTATACCAAAAAAAAGCTGAAATCGATTTTATACCTATTATTTTTCCAAAAAAGCTTGTATCTCTTCTTCTATCTCTTTGATTGATTTTGTTGCATCGATAATAAGAAGTTCTATTTGTTTGCTTCCCATACTGTTTATCATATTTATTGCATTTACCATTCTTTTTTGGATATCTAAAAGGTATTGAGAACCTCTTTTTTCTATACTATCTTGCTCTTTTTGGCTGAGTCTGTATTCTAAC
>JBASAI010000121.1:0-1571 GCA_049650525.1 Arcobacteraceae bacterium | reverse complement strand
TAAATGTTTGAAATACTCCACTTTTTGCTCTATACTCAACGGATCTTTTAACGCTTGATTCCCATCTCGTAAATCTACACTACAATAAATAGGTGCTTTTGTGATGGTATTATTTGGCCATGTTCGTGTGAAATTTTCCACTGTTGGGTACTGATTGTATTTTTGAAAACTCATTTGTTTTTCCTTGGTATTATACTGGTAATGGTTTGTAAAAAGTACAGAAATATCCACTAAAATGGTGAAAATATTTGGTAAATTTTATACTAAAGTTGTGTATTTGTGATTGTTAAATTAAAAATGATATTTTAATTTTAGAGATTTAAGAGCAGGAGTAGTGAAGTGTCTTTTATAGATACACTGTTATTGTAAAATGATTTTGTGATAAATTCGTTTTGCATTTGATACTCCTTTTTAAATATAGTAAAATGATACAAGAGTAAAACTTAAAGTTTTATTTTATTATAAAAGTAAGCATTCCTAATATTATATATCAATATATCTTGATATATTAAATTCTTTATGCTATACTTCTAAAAATTTAAATAAAAAAGTAGGCTCACATGGAATTATTTCTTCAAACTATCGGTGCTATCAATGATGAGACACGACTAAAAATCTTACGATTTATCAATGAAAACGGTGAAGTGTGTGTATGTGATATCGAAAATGCTTTTGATATGATCCAGTCTCGTATCTCTCGACATCTCAAGATTTTAAAAGATGGTGGGTTTTTAAAAGTAAGTAGGCGTGGACGATGGGCGTATTATAGTGTGAGAAAACCACTTGATAAGTTTCGTTTAAATGTCTTAGAAGAGATTAGTTATTTAGATTTACAGTTACCAACACTACAAAATGAAAACAAAGGATGTGAAATGCAAGAGAAAAATGAAAAAAAAGTATTGATTATGTGTACAGGAAATAGCTGTCGAAGTATCATCGGTGAAGCACTTATAAACAAAGAACTTGCTGAAATCAAAGCATATAGTTGTGGTACAAAACCAACAGGCAAAGTAAATCCAAATGCAAAAAAAGTGCTCGAACAAAATGATGCATGGAATGAAAGTTATTACTCAAAACATTTAGATGAAGTGATCGATATCGATTTTGATTTAGTAGTTACTGTGTGTGGTAATGCAGATCAAGCGTGTCCATCTTTTCCAAAGCCAGTAAATAGAATCCATGTAGGGTTTGAAGATCCAGATGGTCAAGGGTTTGAAGCGTTTCAAACTACTTATGATTTGATCAAAGATGAGCTACTTTCAAAAGTATCTGAAACTCTAAAGTAAGATCAGATGATATTAGCAAGTAGTATTTTTCTTATCACCCTACTTTTTGTTGTTTGGCAACCAAAAGGTTTACAAATAGGTACAAGTGCCATCATCGGAGCTGTTGTGGCGTATGGTTTTGGTGTGGTTCATTATGAAGACCTTTTTACTGTTTTTGATATCGTTTGGGATGCTACTTTTGCATTTATAGGGATCATTATCTTATCTTTGGTTTTAGATGAGATTGGTTTCTTTGAGTGGTGTGCACTCAAAATTGCACTCATAAATCCAGTCCCAACAACAGCG
>JBASAI010000120.1:0-1650 GCA_049650525.1 Arcobacteraceae bacterium | reverse complement strand
GTAATAAGCTCAGTACTAAAAAAAACTGGGGTATGGGATCAAAAGGGATCTCTCCCGATCTTATCAAAATAGATAATTTTGAAAAAGATGGTATTATGAGTAAGTATCATATCGCTTCATTTATTAGAAGAGATGGTATACTCAAAGATTATGGAACAAATAGTGCTGTAAAATCATACTCATATTTTTTTGGTCAATTAAAAGATTGGATGATAGAAAAGTTTAATACTCAAGAAGATTTAGGACCATTAGAAGAGATAAATCCCTTGATACAAGATCTTGATAAACACAAAGGTTTACTTATCGCTGCTGGTGCAACTGCATATAGTGAGTTTGGAAAAATTAACTTTTTAGAAAAAGGTGATGAAATTTTTGTATATGTATACAATGCTCATATTCATTCATTTGAAGATATCATGCAAGATATGACAGGAATGGGAGTACATCTTTCTCAGTGTTCTAAATTACATCAGGTTGTTGTTTAGAATTATTAAAAAGGTACTTTAAAAGTGCCTTTTTATACATCTGATTCGTATAAAAGAGTAAAATACTTTTTATTTGTAAATGAAGTAATCGCAATAAACTCATAATTTACATAAGTTTTTATTTTTGGATTTATCTCAATCGATGTTGAATTTTTATGAAGGATATAGGCAAGTTCCGTACAATATATTTTATTGTCACTGTTATCACCTATAAAACTCATATCAAAGCTTGGCTCTTGTTGCTTTAGTGTCATCACTTGAGCATATAACTTTTGTTCAGAGGTATGATCCTTTGGTCTATAGATTGCATACTGTGAAGCAAATTGCATAAACTCTTTGATATCTGATATTTTGTAATCATTTTTATCGTCATTTTTTTCTATATGAACTACTTTAAATTGATTATTAATAAGTACTAGTGTTCCAATATGTGAATATTTTGCGTTATTAACTGTTGCGAAAATATCACTAATTCTATTAAGCTCTTTTCTTAAAATAATGTCACCACTATAAAGCTGTAAATTTTTTGGTAAAGTAATTTCTGTTTTTATTGAGAAGAAAAGATATTCTTTGAGAAGGATTATAGAAAAAAATATCGCAAGAGATACAAAGAGTACTCTTTTGATATTTCTGCCTAAGGTCATAAACTATTTACTCATATTTACTTTCCAAGTATCATTTGTCTTGATTAGATCCAAACTTTCAGTAACTTCTTTCCCATTATTTGATTGTGTAACCAATGCACGAGCACGAGTTTCAGTGATCTCTTCTATCTCTATGTTTTCAACATCAATATCTGCAAACATTTTTTCTAAACAATGACTAATTAGCTCTTCTTTCGAATCAAAATCGTTTTGTTTAGGACCACATTGCATAGCAGCTCCCATTACTAAAAGCTGAGAAGTAGTTGATGTAGCATGCTCATTTAACTTTGTAATATCTCCATCTTTTAATGCGTCAAACATTCCATTTACTGCATTTTCTCTGGCATCGCCACAACCTACTATTACTAGAGCACTTAGCCCAATTAGAGTAAATTTTATCCAATTCATTGTATCCCCTTAAATTTTAAATTATTTCTATAAAAATAAAAAATTATATTATCTAAATTATACTTTATGTTTTATTTGTAATTTTATTAGAAAAGGTTATATTTTAGATATGC
>JBASAI010000119.1:0-7378 GCA_049650525.1 Arcobacteraceae bacterium | reverse complement strand
GGGGAATTGCTATTGCAATAGGAGCTATGGTGGATGCCACAATAGTGATGGTAGAAAACGCCCATAAACATCTTCAAAATAAACCTGATATTTCACAAGAGGAACGCACAAAAATTATCATAAAATCAGCCAAACAAGTAGGTCGTCCAGTATTTTTTGCACTTATTTTGGTCGTGGTTTCATTTTTACCTATTTTTGCACTTACTGCTCAAGAAGGTCGTCTATTTACTCCACTTGCATTTACAAAATCTTTTGCTATGGTTTCTGGAGCTATTTTATCTATTACTATTGTTCCTATTTTAATGGTGTTCTTCATCCGAGGAAAAATTTTAAGAGAAGATAAAAATATATTAAATGTTTTTTTTATCAAATTGTATTCTCCATTTTTAAAAGTTGCTCTTAAATTTAGATATATCGTAGTTGGATTATTTTTGACCACTTTAATCGCTGCTTACCCAGTATATAAAAACCTAAATTGGGAATTTATGCCTATGATGAATGAACAAACATTTATGTATATGCCAGTCACCCCTTATGGTTTAGGGATAGATTTAGCGAAAGAACTCACACAAAAAACAGATGCTATTATCAAATCATTTCCAGAAGTTGATACCGTTTTCGGTAAAGCTGGACGAGCTGATACAGCGACTGATCCAGCTCCACTTGCGATGATAGAAACTATTATCAACTTCAAACCACAAGAGCAATGGCGTGAGGGGATGACCTATAAAAAACTGATGCAACAAATGGATGAAAAACTTCAAGTTGCAGGACTGATCAACTCTTGGACCTATCCAATTCGAGGAAGAATTGATATGTTACTTACCGGTATTCGTACACCCTTAGGAATAAAGCTTTATGGAGATGACCATAACAAACTTGAAAGTGTTTCAGGACAAATCGAACAAAAGTTAAAAAAGTTTGATAAAACACTCTCTGTTGCAACCGATAAAATAAACTCAGGATATTATCTAAACATAAATATCGATGAACAGATGTTAAGTCGTTATGGTATCTCTAAAAATGATGTACTGTCTACAGTTTCACTTGGCGTTGCAGGAGCTAAAATATCTACACTTTTTGATGGGCTTGAACGATATCCTATCTCTCTTCGTTTTGAAACTACGCAACGAGAAGATATAGTTGCTTTAAAAAATCTACAAGTAAAAACAAAACTTGGATTTCAACCACTGGAAATGTTTGCAAAGTTAAAATATGAAGAGGGACCATCTGTTATCAAATCTGAAAAAGCATTAAATGTAAACTTTATCTATATTACTCCTAAAGAGGGGATATCAGCAAAACAGTATAAAGATGAAGCCAAAAAATTATTAGATGAAGTAAAAATCCCTACAGGATATTATTATGAGTGGGCAGGTCAGAGTGAATATTTAGAATCAGCGATGCAAAGATTGACATACATAATTCCTTTGACTTTTACACTTATTTTTGTACTAATCTATCTTGCATTAAAAAATATAACCTATACTACAATTATATTTTTTACATTGCCTTTTGCATTAACTGGAGGATTGTTTTATCTTGAATTTTTAAATTTTAATATCTCGATTGCTGTTATTGTTGGATTTCTTGCACTTCTAGGAGTTGCTGCTGAGACTTCTATTGTAATGATAGTGTATCTACATGAAGCGATGATAGAGTTAAAAAACAAAACTGTAGATATAAGTACAGAAAATATTTTTGAAGCTATTTATAAAGGAGCTGTTTTACGACTTCGTCCCAAATTGATGACTTTGTTTGCAATACTTGGTGGACTTATACCTATTATGTATATTGATGGTGTAGGAAGTGAAGTGATGCAAAGAATTGCAGCACCTATGATAGGGGGAATGATATCATCTGCATTTTTGACATTAATAGTCATCCCCTCTATATTTTATATTATAGTTTTAAAACAGCAAAATGATAGAGCGTCATTTAAATAAGATAGTAATAGTGTAGTTCAATAACTTGAGTGAAAAAGAAAATTATTTCTTTTTCACTGCTTTTGCATTGGGTAGATCTGTGATCACACCATCAAATATCTCAGCTGCCATACCTACAGACTCGTGTAGAGTAGGGTGAGCATGAATAGTAAGTGCGATATCTTCTGCATCACAATCCATCTCTAAAGCAAGAGAGATTTCACCCAGTAATTCACCTGCATTATCTCCAACTAACGCACCACCGATTAACTGATGTGTATCTTTATTGAAAATAAGTTTTGTCATACCATCTTTTGATACATCAGCTGCTAAGGCACGCCCTGAAGCTGACCAAGGGAAAGAGGCTACTTCATAGTTGATACCTGATTCTTTTGCTTCGATCTCACTCATACCAGCTGTTGCAATCTCTGGGAATGTATACGCAATACCAGGGATCTGTTTTGGTTCAAAATATACTTTATGCCCAGCAATTACTTCAGCTGCTACATGACCTTCGTGTACTGCTTTGTGTGCAAGCATAGGACCTTTTATGATATCTCCAATAGCAAAGATATGAGGAATATTTGTACGGAGTTGATCATCTGTTGCGATCATCCCTTTTTCATTTACTTCTACGCCTGCATTTTCTAAGCCTAGATTGAGACCATTTGGCGTTCTTCCCATCGCTACTAAAACAGCATCATACATTTGAGGCTCATCAGGAGCGTTTTCCCCTTTGAACTCTACATAGATTCCCTCTTGTTTAGGAATGATAGCTTGTGTTTGTGTTTTGAACATAAAGTTAAATCGTTTTTCATTTGATTTTGTATAGATCTTCACGATATCTTTATCTGTTCCTGTCATCACTTGAGGACCACGAACTACTACATCTACTTGGCTTCCTAGTTTTTGATACACTGTACCCATCTCTAAACCAATAATTCCACCACCCATCACAAGTAGTCTTTTTGGTACTTCTTTTACTTCAAGAGCATTTGTAGAGTCCCAAATACGAGGATCTTCATGAGGGATAAATCCCATCTTTGAACTCTGCGAACCAGCTGCTATGATACAGTTATCAAATGTCACAGTTGTTTCTTCGTCAGAATCCGTATGTTTAACGATCACAGAATTTTTATCAAGAAAACTAGCTGTTCCTTGTATCACTGTTACTTTTCTCATCTTCGCCATCGCACCCAAACCATCTGTGAGTTTTTTTACCACTCCTGATTTATATGCAGCAACACCAGCGATATCGATCTCTGGTTTAGCAAATGTGATCCCTGCATGGGAAATATGCTCCGCTTCTTCGATCACTTTTGCGACATGAAGAAGTGCCTTTGAAGGGATACATCCTACATTGAGACACACTCCTCCTAAAGTAGGGTGTCTCTCAACGAGTACAACATCTAGCCCTAAATCGGCACATCTAAAAGCAGCAGAATACCCACCAGGTCCTGCTCCTATTACTAATACTTGTCCTTTAACTTCATTCATACAAAACTCCTTATAAACTAAGAAGACGAATATCGCCTAATAGTTTAGATAATGTAGTTGTAAATCGTGCACCATCAGCACCATCGATCACTTTATGATCATATGATAATGATAAAGGCAACATCAGTGCTGGATCAAACGACTCACCATTCCATTTTGGTTTTATTTCTGATTTAGAAAGACCTAAGATCGCAACTTCTGGAGCATTGATGATTGGAGTAAATTGTGTTCCACCAATTCCACCTAAAGATGAGATAGTAAAACTTGCACCTTGCATATCTGTAGCTTTTAGTTTTCCTTCTCTTGCTTTTTGTGATATCTCTGCCATCTCTAAAGCGATCTCTTTGAAACCTTTTTTATCTATATCTTTAAGAACTGGTACCATAAGACCATTTGGGGTATCTACTGCAATTGCGATATTGAAGTATTTTTTCATAATGATACTTGTCCCATCTGCACTTAATGATGAGTTAAATTTAGGGTGAATTGCTAGTGCTTTTGCTACAGCTTTTACCACAAAAACCAATGGAGATAATTTGAATCCATCTGCTAGAGCATTTTGCTCTTTTCTAAACTTTTCTAGTTCTGTAATATCTGCTTCATCAAATTGTGTAATATGTGGAATCGATACCCAGTTTCTATGGAGTGACGGTCCTGAGATTTTTTGGATTCTGCTTAGTTCCACTGTCTCGATCTCTCCAAACTTACTAAAGTCTATCTCTTTAAGCTCTGGTAAATTAAATCCAAAGCCGCTTCCACCTGCATTTGCTGGTTTGTTGAGCTGTTCTTTTACATACGCTTTGATATCGTCTTTTATAATTCTATTTTTCTTCGCACTTCCTTTTACAAAACCTAAATCAACACCAAATTCTCGTGCGATTTTTCTCACACTTGGACTTGCATATACTTTTGTAGCTTTTGTAGATAACACTTTTGAATCTTTCGCTGTTTCAGGTACAGAAGTTTTTGCCATCGCTTCTTGGATGGTAGATTTTTGTTTTGGTTCTGTTGTTTCTGCTTTTGCAGCTGTTTCAGTTTTTGCAGGGGTTGGAAGCTTGTCTTCTATGACAATTGTTCGTGCCATTTTTGCGATCAAATCTCCACTATTTACTTTTGCACCCACTTCTACAAAAATCTCTAGAATCTCACCAGCAAAAGGAGCTGGTACATCCATAGATGCTTTTTCAGTTTCTAGTGTTAGTATTCCCTCATCAAATTCTAAAACATCTCCAACAGAAACCATGATATCGATAAGATCGACATCTTTATCTCCACCTAAATCAGGGATATAAACCTCTTCAACCACTGATTTTAATGTTTGCTCTTTTACAAACTGCGATGAAACAGGTGTCTCTTGCGTTTGTGTTTCTTCTTCTGGAGCAGCTTCAGTTTTCACCTCTTCTGCAACAGCTGAATCTTCACTTGAAGTTTCAGCATCATCTAAAAGCTCGATTCGTGCGATGAGATCTCCACTATTTACTTTTGCACCGATTTCTACTAAAATCTCTTTGATAACACCAGCGTGTGTAGTTGGTACATCCATAGAAGCTTTTTCAGTTTCTAAAGTGATCAAACCATCTTCAACTTCAACCGTATCACCAACAGCCACCATAATGTCAATCAAATCAACATCAGTATCTCCACCTAAATCTGGAATAAATATATCTTGTATTGTACTCATTATCTACTCCTTATGAATATAATGGATTGATTTTTGTAGGATCAATATTGTGTTTTTTCATAGCATCGGCTACCAATTTTTTCTCTATTTTACCATTTCTTGCTAATTGAGCGAGTGTTGTAAATACGATAAAATCAGTATCTACTTCAAAAAATGATCGTAAATTTGCTCTTGAATCTGATCGTCCAAAACCATCAGTACCAAGTGCTTTAAATGAACCTTTTACATAAGGTGCAATTTGTTCAGAATATGCTTTCATATAATCAGTCGCAGAGATGATGATATTTTCATCATCACTTCCTAGAACTTGATCAACAAAAGGTATTTTATCTTCATCATCAATATTCAATAAGTTACTTCTCTCTGTATCTTGAGCTTCTCTTGTAAGTTCATTGTATGATGTAGCAGAGTAAAGCTCTGATGCAATTCCATAATCATTAGCTAAAATCTCAGCTGCATGACGAACTTGCTCCAAAATAGTACCTGAACCTAAAAGTTTTACTTTGTAGTCATTTTTAGCTTCGTATGTTTTAAACTTATAAATACCTTTTAAGATACCCTCTTCAACACCTTCTGGCATACTAGGTTGTTTGTAGTTTTCATTTAATGTTGTCATGTAATAGTAGATATCTTCTTGTGCTTCTCCATACATTCTATTTATCCCATCTTGCACGATAACAGCAACTTCATAACCATATGTTGGATCATATGATACACAAGTAGGAATTGTATTTGCGATGACATGTGAGTGACCATCTTCATGTTGAAGACCTTCACCATTAAGTGTAGTTCGTCCAGAAGTAGCACCAACCAAGAAACCTCTTGCTTTTTGATCAGCAGCAGCCCAACACATATCTCCAGTTCTTTGGAATCCAAACATAGAGTAGAAAACATAAAATGGAATCATAGGACAATCATTTACAGAATATGAAGTACCAGCAGCAGTCCAAGAACCCATCGCACCTAATTCATTGATCCCCTCTTGAAGAACTTGACCTTTTTTATCTTCTTTGTAGTACGCTACTTGATCTTTATCTTGAGGGATATATTTTTGCCCTTCGTTTGCATAGATACCAAGCTGTCTAAACATACCTTCCATACCAAATGTTCGAGCTTCATCTGGAACAATAGGAACGATATTTTTACCAATTTTTTTATCTTTTACTAAGATATTAAGCACTCTTACAAAAGCCATAGTTGTAGAGATCTCTCTATCTCCACTTCCTTTGAGTACCGCTTCAAACTTATCTAAAGTAGGGATCTCTAAAGCGTTTGAAAATTTTTCTCTTCTTTGTGGTACATGACCGTGAAGAGTTTCTCTATGCTCTTGCATATATTTGTATTCAGGTGAATCTTCTGATGGTCTGTAGTATTTTAAGTTTTCTACATCTTCATCTGAAATAGGGATATCAAATCTATCTCTAAATTGTCGTAGTACAGAAGTATCAACTTTTTTTACACCGTGAGCGATATTTTTTCCCTCTGCAGCTTCACCCATACCATATCCTTTTACAGATTTTGCAAGGATCACAGATGGTACACCTTTTGTATCTTGTGCTTTTTTATATGCAGCATATACTTTCACAGGATCGTGACCACCTCTATTGAGTTGCCATATTTCACTATCACTCATATTTTCTACAAGTTTTGCAGTTTCTGGGTATTTGTTGAAGAATTTTTCTCGTGTGTATGCTCCACCTTTTTGCTTAAAGTTTTGATACTCACCATCAACAGTTTCTTCCATAAGTTGAAGTAGTTTTCCAGATTTGTCTTTTGCTAAGAGCTCATCCCATTTTCCACCCCAGATCACTTTAAGTACTTGCCAACCAGCACCTCTAAATTCACTTTCAAGCTCTTGGATGATTTTTCCATTTCCTCTTACTGGACCATCTAGTCTTTGTAAGTTACAGTTAATGATAAATACTAAGTTATCAAGTCCTTCTCTTCCTGCAAGACCAATTGCACCTAAAGATTCTGGCTCATCACACTCACCATCACCCATATAACAATATACTTTTTGATCACTACAATCTTTTATTCCTCTATCTGTAAGATATTTTAAAAATCGCGCTTGATAGATTGCTTGTATTGGTCCAAGTCCCATCGATACCGTTGGAAACTGCCAATATTTTGGCATAAGCTTTGGATGTGGATATGAAGAAAGACCATCTGCAAATGCTTCTTGTCTGAAGTTATCCATTTGAGCTTCACTCAATCGTCCCTCTACAAAACTTCGAGCATAGATACCCGGAGAGATATGACCTTGGTAAAATAC
>JBASAI010000118.1:0-3612 GCA_049650525.1 Arcobacteraceae bacterium | reverse complement strand
TAATACTAGATTGATTGAAGATCTTAAATTTAGAAAATTAAAAAATCATTATTATAATGCTACAATTAGTGGTCAAAATAGCGATTGGTTAAAAAATATTATCTCACAAGAAAGTGAAGTTATATTCTTGGATGAGTTATGTGATATTTCAAAACAACTGGACAATAAATTTGATTGGTGGATGTTTAGTAAAATAAATGAACATTATGATAAAAAACTTCATATTCCATATAATGAAAATAGTGAGGAAAAATTATTTTATCCTGATTTTATATTCTGGTTGCAAAAAGACGATAAACAAACAATTCTTTTCTTTGACCCTAAAGGTACAAAACATACTGATTATCAAATCAAACTTGAAGGATATCAGGAATTGTTTGAATTGAATGATAACCCTAGAGAATTTTTTATTAATAAGAATAAGAATAAGATAGAAGTGAAGTTAGCCTTTTATAAAATTAATACAAATCATATTCATAGAAGTTTTGAAAAATATTGGGTACAAAAAGACAGTCTTATTAATTACTTCGAAAAACTTTAGCTAAAGGAAGAATAATGACAGCTAAGAATAAATTATAATTTCATGTGAGAGTTGAATTTATGATTTTTAACTTAGTAAATAATAATATTTTTGACTCAATTCTCTTTCTTTTATATAATGGCTATAGCTTAATAAACAATCTATTAATATGCCAATAGTTCTTCTTTGTCCCCCTGAGGGTAATTTTTTCTCTTTTAGGGTAAGACTTTTATCATTATCAATATAAGGTTTGAGAAAAGTAATAATTTCACTTTTTGCACTTGACGGAATAAAAATCTTTCTTTTAGTTAATAAATTCTCAATTTGAGAGTAAAGACCATTTTCATCAATGAAACATTCGTTATGAGATATCTTATTTCTCATAACTCGTAAAATACACATAACATAGAATAAATTTATCTTAAATGAATCATGATAAATATTTGTATAGTAATTTAAGATCAATGGGTCAATTTCAGTATCACTATCAAATATGTTTTTGATAAATTTTTTAAAGGATTCGTATGCTTTTACGAGAATTAATTTATATTGATCATCTTGCTGTTCTTCAAATAACTTGATTCTCTTAATGATGTTAAAGGATATGCTGTTTTCGCTAATGATTACAGGTTTATTATTTTTATATTTTGGTGCAGAAAAATTAATTCCATGAGTATATCTATCAACTAAAGGATCATGGTCTTTACCCAATTTCGTGTATCGACTTATATTGATTTCGGCAGTATGTTCTGCCATGTTGTGTAAAACTTTTAAATTAGATATGTCTGATATAAACTCTTCCCAAAATAATTTAATATTACCCATAATATTCCTTTCTCTATATAACATCTTGTATTATTACTGTTTATAATAGACCAAATTGTATTAATAATTAATGAATTAACATGTAAAAGTTGTTGATATGAGAAAATTAATAATTTTAATGATACAATTTAATAAAAAAGTGAACTTAAAATGGATTATACAGTTGTAGATACACCACCTATTGCAAACTTCCCAGATGATGATAAGTTTCGTGTTGTATATGCTTTTGGTGCGATAAATACACATGTAAATAATAATATTCCCGAGGTAACGATTTTATTAAAAGAAGTTAGCTTACAAAACAATAAGATAATCTTAAATTCTCAACCTGATAAAATAACGAAAATTGCTTTAAATGAAGTAAGAATTGTATCATTAATGAGTGTATGGAATGGCAAAAAGAAAACAAATTTAATTTATAAATTAGAATTAGATGGAGTAAAAAATTTTTATAATAAACGAGCACAGTTTAATTTTGGTTTAGAGAAACCTATATCTATAGCTTTTGCATCCAGTAGTGAGAATGAAACGGTTAGCAAAAGTTTAATCCCCAAATTGAGAATTGAATTAGATGAAGGCTTTTATCTGCCTTCTTTTTTATCTTCTAAATATCTCAAAATTATTGACATTAAACAAAGAATATTTTTTATTCCAACTATAGAATTTTTAGTATCAGCATATACTTTTGAAACACAAGAAATTACAAATCAGCTTGTGTTATCCTCAATTGAGGATATACTAAATAATGAACTAGAAAAAGCATTAATTGATGAAAATATATATGAGATAGAGCTAACTAAGGGTAGAGAAGTTACAACAGAAGTATTTTTGGCATATGCAGCTTGTAATGAAATTACACAAAAAAGAATTAAAGCGATTAGATCTAGTATTGAGAGTTCTGAATATAAATATGTTTCACCAACTGTATTACCATATCATCCACACAAAATGGAATTGGAATTTAATTGTTTTAAATTTGAAGATAATAAGTATTTGGTATATAAGGTTAATGGAGTAAGTAGTCCATTGGAATACATAGTTGAATCGATAAAAATTAAGAAAAAACAAAAACAAAAGAAACAGGATAAAGATGAAGAGATGAGTGCTCCCATCAATAGACAAGAAGTAGATGATGATATAGAAATTTCAAGTAATGTGACTCCTCACAAATTACAAGCTAAAAAATCAGTCTTACATACTGTTAAATTATTGGGAGATACTACGCATAAAGAGATAAAAAGAAAAAAACAAAGACAAGACGCAAGCAAAAGAGTATTTCAAAAGAAAGTTGATAAAGATTTAACTTCTTTATCTTCTGCTGAAGAAAATAGTCAAAAAGACTCTGAAAATACAGGAAAAGTTAATTATGAGCCTGTTGACAGAGCAGGGGGTTTTAAACCTTTGGAAGGTAGTCAATTGAGACAAGTAATTAAAATTATTGAAGGGTTCGTTGCTAATCAAAAAGAATTTAAAATAAATGGTGCTAAGATAAAAATAGAATCATTTAAATATATCACTTCACGGAATAATAAAATTCAATATTATGATGATGTAGCATTGGGAGATTTTATAAAATCTAGCAATTCAAACATAAAAAGTGTTTGGTTAAAAGAAAAAATATTTAATAAAGAGAATGAAGTCATTTATAGTTTCAGAAGAAAATATTTACTTATGGAATTAATCTTGAGCAATGGTAAATATTTGTATTTATTTGAAATTGAGAAACGAATCAAAAAAGGATACAAAGATGAAAAATTTAAAGGCTTGATTTTTTCTGTTGAAAATAAAGGAAATAATCAAATTACAAATGGCATTTTAAAAAAACTATTGAAGTGTTTTATTCAAAATAGAAAAGTTGTTGTTAAATGTATTACAGAAATTAGTTATGGAAATACATTCATACATCTCACTGATAGAGAAGTAAATAATAGGACTTTAAAGGAGACTACAATTGTAAATGCTATTGAAAACTTATTTGATAAGAAATATCAAAAAAATAAAAAAGCAAATTTATCTTAAATGATGAATTAATTAAAACTATGTTAATATTAAAAAGCTCAAAGGAATATTATAGATGAATTTTAGATTTAAGATTAGTAATTTTGGTAAGATAAATAACCTTGAAATAAATATAAAACCTTTCACTGTAATTGCAGGTATTAATGACTCTGGAAAAAGTTTTGCTACAAAGGGTTTATACAGTATATTAAGTGCATTAAGTGATGACCATATTGCTCTTTTATTTGGAAGAAACCACACACTAATTC
>JBASAI010000117.1:0-4329 GCA_049650525.1 Arcobacteraceae bacterium | reverse complement strand
GAGCAACCACAACACACTTTTAAAAGAGTTAGCAGAGATTGTGACAAAAGAAAACTCTTTGGGTCTACAAATAGAGGAGCTGACACAAAAACACAAAGAAGATAGTGAAAAGTTACAGCTTATAACAAAAGAGTTTGAAAATGCTTTGTTACACAATGGTTTTGAAAATACAGAAGAGTTAGAAAAAGCACTCTTATCAAACGAACAAAGAGAAGCGTTGCAGCTTTTTTGTAAAAAGATAGAAGATAAGTATACAGAGTATAAAACACTCAAGACAAACACCTCAAAAGCACTAGAAGAGCACAAAAGTAAAGAGATAGATATCATACCACTCGATGAGGTAACCAAAAACCTAGAAGAGATACAGTCAAAAATCGATCTTTTACAGATGAATATCGGAGCGTTACAACAAACACTCAAAAGAGATGCAGAAGATAGAGCTAAAAATCTCAAAAAAATAGAAGAGCTAGAAAAGAAAATAGAGTCGTTTAAAGTATGGGTAAAACTAAACGATATGATAGGCTCAGCCGACGGAGCAAAGTTCGCCAAATTTGCCCAAGGGATCACACTCGATCAGCTGATTAGTTTGGCAAATCATCATTTGGCACTGTTGTCGAGTCGATACGAGCTTCAAAGAAGTAGTGATCCCAAAAAGATATTGGAGATAGAAGTTTGTGACAGCTTCCAAGGCGATGTGATACGACCAGTCAGTACACTCTCAGGAGGAGAGAGCTTCATCGTTAGCCTTTCACTAGCTCTTGGACTCTCAGAACTAGCAAGCCAAAAGATCTCCATCGATTCACTCTTTTTAGATGAAGGATTTGGTACACTTGACGAAGAGAGTTTAGAAACAGCACTCAACGCTCTAAATCTACTCCAAAGTAGAGGAAAAATGGTCGGTGTGATTTCTCATGTGGAAGCATTGAAAGAAAGAATACCACTGCAGATAAAAGTTGTTCCGAAAGGTGATGGGACGAGTTTTGTTGAGATTGATTGAAATAAGGAAGTTAAATTAATGGCAAAAGAAGAGCACAGTGCAATACCAAGTTGGTCAGGTTACATTTACCAAGGTAAAGTTGCAATATATCATGTGTTAAGAATCATAAAAGACAAACTTGATATTGATAGCAATTGTACATTTGATAATTATGATTTAGAGGTTGAGTGGCAAGAAGATTTTGCAATACTTATTGATGGTGTTTATGATACTTTACATCAAGTCAAAGCATATGAAGAAAGTTCATCACCCACCTTTTATAACAAAGCTTTGAGTGATTTATATGCCAAACTGTCAAATGGTATTGGGGTTAGTGGTTGGCTTAATATTTGGAATCCAATTAACTTTACTAATGGAACTACATCAAAAGATTTTTCAGAGTTAAAAAATGCAAATAAAGGAATTTATTCACAAGATATAGTCGATAAGATAGATATTTATGAATACTGCAATGGAAATAAATATTGTAATTTAGATGAAATTGATCTACTTATAGTTAAAAAGATAGAAGAGATTTATTCTCTCAAAACTTTTGATATTACTAGTATAACTGATGAACAATACAAGTGTGTAAAATCTGAATTGTATATAGTGTTAGATACACATATATTAGAAGTACATAAAGATTCATCAAAAAAGAAAGATACGATACCTTTTAATAGTATATTAAATATATTTAAAAATAATTATGAAGAATATAGTTTAGAATATGAATACATAAAAGTTAAAAATAATTTTTTTGAAATGATACATACTTATTGTCAGAATAGTAGGAATTGTGATTGTTCTATTGATCTATGTAATAATAGTTGTGATTTATTCAAAATAGAAAAAGAAATGGAGATTAAAACTGCAGAAGAAGTTTATAAAATTATATTGAAGGCAACACCTCATTATAAATTATACAATGATTTACTAGATAGTACAGGTCTTCTCTTTAGCTTAATAAAAACTTTTCATACATTAAATAAAAGTCATCAGACTTCAGAGTACCTTTATAAAAAAGATAATATATATTTGCCTACAACCATTCATACTTCTGAGAATATACCTGTTATTGCTAAGAATATTTTGGATAATAAAGAACTTGATTCTATTATTCCTCAATATGAAATAAATGTTTTTATTTCAAAAGATGTATATAGTGAAGACATTTTAAAGGATGCTAGAGATTGCAAAAATGTGAAAAATAGAGATATTGATGAATTATTTGGAGTAGAACGTAGAAGTGCAATAAATACAATTAATCAAATTCAGATCAAACCATTAGATAATATAAAAGGAGAATTACAATAATGTTAATTAATTTAATAGATAATTTTTTTCAAAGTAACAGTTTTCAAAAAAAGGTAGTTGAATATAAAGAATATTCGTGTTTTCTTTATAATAATGAACAATCAAGTGATTATTTTATTCTATTAGATAAGAAGGATATTTCTTACGAAGATTTAATAGAACTACAAAAAAATGGCATTAGTAATTTAGATGCAAGTATAAAAGAAAAACTTGAATTAAACGAAGCATATGAAAAAAACACTACTTTAGTATTATGTATGAAAGAGATTCAAGATTCAAAAATTGATAATATTATTAATCAGCTAGAAGAAGATAAATATCTTTTTAAAAAGAATATTCTGACTTATTCTGATTCTGAGGTGGAACACTTATTAGGTTTATTGGATAGTAAATTTTCACAAGAACAAGTAAATAAACTTGTTCATCAGGAAAAATTATTTGAAACTTTTAAAACAAGTTCAGAAGATGGCTATGCTCTTCTATTGCGATTAATTATAAAATTGCCTTTCTTAATATATGAAAGGCAAACTATAGAATTAGAAAATTTAAGTACTAAGATAGAGAAAGATGCAAAAGCAGAGAATATTGAGAAATTATATAATTCTATAGTTAATCTAACAATTGATGTTTCCCAAATAAAATCATACAAAAGTTTACTAGATATTAATCTTGTTCAGGAGAAAAAAGATGAACAAATATAAAATTGACTCATTATGGGTTTATAATTTTAAAGTTTTTGATGATTTTAATTTAAATTTTAAAAAAAGTAATCTTATTAGTTTAGGTGGTCCAAATGGCTATGGAAAAACTACTATCTTTGATGCAATAGAATTGGCACTTACAGGTGATATATACAGGTTTTTTAAAGTTGATAAATCTGGAGGAAGCTCTGATAATATTGTTGCAAAGGATATATCAAAATCAGTAGGAATTAAAATAATCATGTCTAAGGGTAAAAAAACTATTACATTCAAACGT
This sequence comes from Arcobacteraceae bacterium, assembly GCA_049650525.1. GTDB lineage: Bacteria > Campylobacterota > Campylobacteria > Campylobacterales > Arcobacteraceae > JAIOSF01. The sequence continues at coordinate 1,058 of JBASAI010000117.1, read as the reverse complement.
TCATTCAAACCAGAGACAAAAAAAAATACTAATAAAATTGCTAACTTTAGTAAACTTTGGAAATTAGAACTAATTGAAAGTGATACGACTAGACAAATTACTCAGAATGAACTTGAAAAAATACTTGAAGAAAAAGATTTGTTTCGATATTACAATAACTTTTTTTATATTCAGCAAGAAAATACAGCCCATTTTTTAAAACAAGATGAACAAGCTAGGCTAAATTTAATTGCACAATTGTTTGATTTGAAAAAGGAAAATGATGAGTTTTTAAAACTTAAAAACTTAAAAATGAAAATAGATATAGTAAAAGGTAATATCTTAAGTGAGAAAGAGATGCTTACCGTTGGCTTGATAACTCAAAAAGAAAAAGAAAAAGTCGAGTATAAAAAAATATTACATTCTACTGATAATATTAATGAACCAGCATGGGATAAAGAACAAATTACTTTTATTGAAAATAATACTAAAGATAAGTATTTATATGAAGTGAGAAAAATCAAAGTATTATGTGAAAATAAAAGTGAAATTGTACGTTTTTATCAAGTAAATTATTTTAGACAAAATATAGAGAATATAGAAGCATTAATTATGCTTCATAATTTTCAATCAAGTATTGATGAAATTTTAAATATTGGTAATGAGAAAAGAACAATTAAAAAAGTCTTAGATGATTTAAATAAACCTGATTTACTTTTAGACAATAATATTAATCTTAAAATACTTCATGATAAAATAGAATTTGATTTTAAAACTTTTTACGAAGATGTTAAATCTATGAAATTATTGAAAGACAGTTTATCTCAGAGTGATAAAACTTTACGGGAATTAATCAATTTTCGAGATAATCTAGTAGTAAAATTTGAAGAATCAGGTCTTAATAAAAAAGACTGTCCGTTATGTGGTCATGATTGGGTTGGTGCAGATAAACTTATTACTTCATTAGATTCTAAAAAAACATTTTTAAATGCTCTTCTAGAATCTGAAACAAAAAATTATAATGATAAGTTAGCATTATTAAAAACAAAAATACAATCTCTTCAAACATTAATTATAAA
>JBASAI010000116.1:0-1710 GCA_049650525.1 Arcobacteraceae bacterium | reverse complement strand
AATACAAAGTTGTAATAGCCAATAAAATTAAGTTTATAAAGACCGTCATCACGAGCTTGCTCTAGCTTAAATATAACTGAATCTTGATCCTTATCTTGGTTTATCAATTTAGTTCCGTCTTCAGGTATAATAATATTATGGCAATGTATTAATTAAGTGTGGCTATATAATACGCAAATATTCAAAAATGCTCTAAGCTTTCAAATATTGTAATTTGTAGCAAAGGATCTATTTATGAATATTCCATTCAAACAGATAGAAATGTATGTAAGCCAATTACCAGTTGAACAAAAAGTACTTTTAATCAATCTGTTAAGTGAAGAGATATCTGAAACAAATTGTTTAAATATTTTAGCATCTCATCAGGACGCTTATTCAACTTGCCCACATTGTAACTCTAACCGTATCAAACATCATGGGAAAATTGGCGAGCGACAAAGATATTGCTGTAATAATTGTGGAAAAACATTTATGTGCACTTTTAATACCCCTTTTTATCGCCTTCGTAAACCTGAAAAATGGCTAAGTTATTTTAAATGTATGCGTGACAGCAAAACCATTCGCTCTAGTGCACATGAAATTTCTGTTAATAAAAATACTTCTTTTTTATGGAGGCATAAGTTTCTAAAATTACTAAATATTCAAAAAGATACACACTTATCTGGAATAATTGAGATAGATGAAACCTTTTTTAGGTATAGTGAAAAAGGGAGCCGTCATATTACACACCCAAAAAATGATACAAAAAAAAGAGGTCGAATAAAGAATGGCTCTGTACCTGTGATAGTTGCAAGAGATAGGCAGCAAAATACTTTTGATTTAGTTATGAACAGCTTAAAGATCAATGACGTTTATAAAGTAGTGAAAGATCATATAGAGCCAGATTCTATAATCTGTAGTGATAGTTACCCTATTTACCCACTTTTGTGTAAAAAGCTAAAACTTGTACATAAAAAGATTAATATAAAAAAACATATTAGGATTGTTGAAAATGTATTCCACATTCAAAATGTTAATTCATATCATAGTCAGTTGAAATATTGGATGAATAGGTTTCACGGGGTAGCAACTAAGAATCTAAACAACTATTTAGCTTGGTTTAGATTTTTAGAGTCAAAAGATGAGCCAAATGGAGGCTGTACAAAAGATTGTGTAAATGCTTATTATCTGTAACCTTAAAATAAAGGAAAAATAATGAGTAATATAATGAATCAAAATAAACTACAAGCTCTAGCAAATGAACTAGCTAAAGATATTAAAACGCCAGACGATCTTAGCCAATTAAGTGCAATGCTCACAAAACTGACGGTTGAAGCTGCATTAAAATCTGAAATGGAATTCCATTTAGGCTACAACAAAAATTCAATTGCAGGCAATCATAGTGGCAATAGCCGCAATGGATACTCTACAAAAATACTTAAAGGAGATCATGGTGAAATTGAACTTCAAACTCCCCGTGACCGAAATAGTACTTTTGAACCACAACTAGTTAAAAAAGGCCAAACTAGAATTACAGGTATGGATGATCAGATCTTAACTTTATACGCTAAAGGTATGAGTACTAGAGATATTGTAGAAGCTTTTCAAGAAATGTATGGTGCAGATATATCAGCAAGCCTTGTTTCTCAAGTAACAAATTCTGTTATTGAAAAGGTAACCGAATGGCAAAGTCGGCCTTTAGATCCTGTATATCCAATTGTTTATATGGAT
>JBASAI010000115.1:0-2897 GCA_049650525.1 Arcobacteraceae bacterium | reverse complement strand
GGTCCTAGATACACAAGCTATCCAACAGCTCCAGAATTTAACACTGACTTCACTTTTGAAGATTTAAAAGAAAAATTTAAATCTCAAAGTGACGACAGACCACTTTCTTTGTATATTCATATTCCTTTTTGTAGAAGTGCCTGTTATTTTTGTGGCTGTAATGTAATCTTTACAAGTAAAGAAGAGAAAAAAACACGCTATATTGAGTACTTACAAAAAGAACTTAAGATTTTAGCAAAACATCTCAACACAGAGAGAACAGTGACACAGATGCATTTTGGTGGTGGAACACCTACTTTTTTATCTCCACTACAACTCAAAGAAGTAATAGATAGTATCAAAGAGACATTTCCAAACTTTGCAGATGATGCTGAGATCTCTTGTGAAGTAGATCCTCGATATTTTATCCAAGGACATATGGATGTCTTGAAAAATGCAGGATGTAATCGTCTCAGTTTTGGAGTGCAAGATCTTCAAGAGGAAGTACAAAAAACAATTCATAGAATACAACCCTATGAGCAAACAGAAAATGTAGTAAAAATAGCACGAGATGCAGGAATCAAATCTATAAATATAGACTTAATCTACGGACTTCCTCACCAAACAAAAGAAACATTTGCAAATACAATTCGAGATATCGTAAAACTCGATCCCGATAGACTTGCTGTATTTAACTATGCACATGTACCGTGGATGATGAAAACACAAAGAAAATTTGATGAAACAACCTTCGCACCACCATCAACAAAACTAGAGATACTCAAAGATAGTATAGAGTTTTTTGGTTCAGTTGGATATAAAATGGTTGGTATGGATCATTTTGCTAAACCTGAAGACGAACTTTTTAAAGCTATTGAAAAAGGTGAGTTACATAGAAACTTTCAAGGATACACTACTAAAGGTGGTGCTGATCTGATTGGTATTGGGGTGACTAGTATCGGTGATGGTGTTGACTATTATGTACAAAACTTTAAAGACTTACCCACTTATGAAGAGACTTTAGACAAAGGGGAACTTCCTGTATTTAAAGGATATAAACTAAGTGATGATGATATGTTGCGACAGTTTGTAATCATGGAGCTTATGTCAAATTTTAGCCTTGATATGAGAAGAGTTGAAAAAGAGTTTGCTATCAACTTTAATGAATACTTTGAAGATGCCCTCAAAGCTTTAGAAGAGTTTGTCGAAGCAAATCTCGTAACAATCACTGAAGATAAAATACAAGTAAGTCAAACAGGAACAATGTTAATACGAAATATAGCAATGCCTTTTGATGCATATCTTAATAATATTCCAGAAGATAAAAGACGATTTAGTAAAACAATTTAAAGGATTCTATCATGATGCCAACCGTATCTGATATATGTACAAAAAAAATCATCAGTATAGAAATAACAGCATCTATTGCAGATGCGGTACATCTTATGACAGAAAAGAATGTTCGTTCTATTTTGATAACAGAAGATAAAACAAACAACTATTTTATATTTACAACAAGCGATGCCATAGAATATAAGATAAAAAATTTGCCACTTAATACTAAACTTCTTGACTTAAAATTACAAAAGGTAGAAGTTTTAGATGCAAATATAAGTATCTTGGAAGTAACCAATACCGATCAATTAAATAATGAGTATTTTATAGTATTAGATAATAAAAATGTTGTGGGGATACTTTCTCAAACAGATATTATCAACAATATCGATCCTCAAATGCTGATTCAAAAAAAATCTATATCTTCAATAATGCTACAGTATACAGTACAAACAATATATCAAAATGAAGCTACCATAAATGCTATAAGAATTATGAAAGATAAAGATATCGATTCTGTAATTGTTATTAACGATGACGCGCAACCTTTGGGTATTTTTACCACAAAAGATTTTTTAAATATTGTAAGTGAAACGGTTGATTTAGCATTACCGATTAAAACATATATGAGCTTTCCTTTAGAAACCGTGTCAAAAGATGTCAAAATATTTGAAGCCTTAGAATTCATACGAATAAAAGGCTTTAAACGGCTTATTATCACAGATGACGAGGGGAAAATTTCAGGAGTCATCACCCAAAAAGAGCTCTTACGACTTATCAATAACAAATGGATGGAGCTCATACGAGAAAGAGGACTCAAACTTTCGAAAATTAATGATGAGCTTATCAAGAAGTCTTCACTTTTAGAAGAAACAGCCTCTCAAGATTTTTTAACAACTCTCTATAACAGAAGAAAATTTGATGCCCTACTTCAGTATGAAATAGAACAAATAAAAAGATATAACCGTGGAAAGCTCTCTATACTTATCATAGATATAGATAATTTTAAAATCGTAAATGACACTTATGGACACGACATTGGTGATGCAATTTTAAAAGAGATAGCAATGATCTTAAAAAAATTATCTCGTAGTAGTGATGTTGCTTCAAGATGGGGTGGAGAGGAGTTTGCGGTTACATTAACCCAAACAGCTATAGAGGATGCTTTGTTTGTAGCAGAAAAATTACGAGGAAGTATACAAGATCATATATTTACGAAAGATTTAAAAATCACTTGTTCTTTTGGTATATCACAATTTAGAACAACTGATGAGGCTGTTGATCTATTTAAAAGAGCAGATGAAGCACTCTACGAAGCAAAAAATACAGGAAAAAATAAAGTAGCATTAGAGCGATTATGATATCACTTATTAATTTAACCAACATTTTGATATAATCGCAAAATATATAGAATAAACACAATTAAAAGGTAAAATATTGAGAACACATTATTGTACAAAAGTAACAGAAAAAAACATCGGAGAAACTGTAACAGTTGCTGGTTGGGTAAATAGTCGACGAGATCATGGTGGTCTTATCTTTATAGATTTAAGAGATAAAGATGGTCTTGTTCAGCTTGTATG
>JBASAI010000114.1:0-1982 GCA_049650525.1 Arcobacteraceae bacterium | reverse complement strand
ATCATGTACTTGTAAAGGAAGCATAATATTTTCTTCAATTGTATACTCTTGAATAAGTTTATAATCTTGAAAAACTATTCCTAAATCTTTACGAAGCGCTAAAAGTTTTGAATACTTTTTTTTTGTTAAATCATATTTATTTACAAAAAGATTTCCTTTGGATATCGCTAATTCTCCATAAAATGATTTTAATAATGTAGACTTACCACATCCACTTGAACCACTAATAAAAATAAAATCTTTCTCTTTGATTCTAAAATTTGCATCTTCGATAATATTTTTTCTTTTATCATATGAAAGAGTCAAATTTTTTGCTAAAATCATTTTAAAATATCCAAAATTCTTTGGTGAGCTTCTAAATTTACTTTTGTTTTGATAGGATCACCTTGGAAATATCTTGCTTTTTCATTTTCAATATAAAGATATTTTGTAACAGGTCTATTAAAACTTCCAAAAGTTACTTTTACCAAAAGTCCTCTTTGAGAAGACGCAGATACCACGTCGTACCAATCCTCAAAATTAATCAAAAACTCATCAGTTATAATTGCATTATTAGGAAGATTATTTTTAATTTTTTCTATATCATATTTTTCATCAAAAGAAAAATCTGTTGAAAATGTAACCTGAGGAGATTCTTCAATCGATGTAATTGTCACATCCCAAATATCTTTTTCTTGTAGTTTCCATCGTGCTTCATATTTACTTGTAACATCCAAGTCTTTATTTTTCAGTATCTCATATGGATATCTTTTAAAATTTTCTAAAAGACCACTTGAGTATTCAAAATAATTTGGACTATCTGTTCGAAGCTCTAATGTACCAGAAATTTTCAAAACTCTCATACACTCAGCTATAAAAGCAGTACTCATAACTCTTCTGTGTGATTTTTTATCCCATGGCACTGGAAAGTGTACAAACACTCTTCCCACTGCATTAGAGTCCAAAAACTCCAAAAATAATCTTGCATCATAATTCACAATCAAGACATTGGTAATATTTTGTATTTTAAGCTGTTTAAGCACTTGCTCAATAGATGGATAATGAATTTCTAAGCCAATGATAAGTTTATCTGGATTTTTTAAAGCTTGGTGTAAAAGGTGAACACCACTACCAAATCCAACTTCAACCCAAATCTCTTTTTTCGTATTAAAATCTGTTGCAAAATACTCTATATCTTTAATATAGGTTTCTTCTGCTTTCATTTTATTATACAAAGAGTTTGTATTTGTAAATAGAAGTTCTGCTTTTGATTCTTCTGCATATGTATTTAATGCACTCTTCATAAGGCTCACCGGAGTTAACCGTGTCGCATTATCAATTTTGATTAGATCTTTTTCATTTTTTTTTACTTTTGTTAACAAAAATTCTTTTTTATCAAATTTTGCACCTATTTTTTGATCGTATTTTCCTGTAGCGATAAAATCAAAGTTTACACTTTGATGAATATCTATATTTTCATGTGGTTCTAATAAAATGTGTGGCATTATTTCTCTTGATCTTTCACAATAATTTTTGGTAACATTTGACTACTTTTATCCGTTACTTCAGAAAGTAGTCCATTTTTATCTACGGCTTGCAATCTATATCCATATTCAATTCCACGAACAATATTCGGATCTTCAAATCGTAATCCTTTTACATTTGGTATAAGAATTTCATTTGATGTTATCCAATTTTCTTTCGAAATTTTATATATATTATATGAAACCGTTCTATCATCTGTCGATATCCAGTTCAGAACAATTTTATTTCCCTCTATCATTGCCAAAGTAATTTGTGGCATTTTAGGTTTTGATAAAGTAGATCCCATAACAGGTGTCACTTCTTTTTGATCACTTTCTAAACCATCAATATCAACTGTTGTGATTTTATAAAAATATATTTTACCATCTTCACTCACTATATCATCAAATCTATTATGTGAAACTGGTGCTGTCGCTATTTTTGAATAGCTTCCTGTGGCACTTGGTGATCTATATATA
>JBASAI010000113.1:0-2143 GCA_049650525.1 Arcobacteraceae bacterium | reverse complement strand
GTCTTATAGTTTACAATGCACTTGGTGCCCAAAGTGATACTTTAATACATTTAAAAGAAACAGTTTTAAATGATTATATTATCAATACTTTGATTTTATTGGTGGGTGTTTGTACTTTTAGTTTGATATTTGGGATCGGTGGGGCGTATTTTGTCACTTTTTACGATTTTAAATATTCAAGCTTTTTTTCTATTGTTTTAATATTACCTTTTATTATTCCCTCATATATATTAGGATTTATATATTCTGATATATTAGGATTTTATGGACCTTTACATCTATTACTGATGGATATGGGAATAAAAAGTTATTTTGATGTTTTAAATATGAATTCTGTGGTGTTGATACTCTCACTAGCACTGTATCCATATATTTATTTGATCGTTAAATCTTCTTTTGCAAAACATTCTAGCTATCTGCTCAATCCTGCTTTATCACTTGGAGTTGGAAAAATCAAAATATTTTATAAAGTTATATTACCATTATCAAGACCAGCGATTGTTGGAGCATTGTCATTAGTGATGATGGAAACTATTAGCGAATATGGTTTGGTGACATATTTTGGTGTTGATACGCTAAGTACTGCTGTATTTACAGCGTGGTTTGGTTTAAATGATTCAAATAGTGCTGCATATATCTCATCTATTGCGATGGTGATGGTATTTACGATACTTATTGTAGAGAAACTCAACAGAGGTGGAGCAAAATATAAAGTAGAATCAGTATCTACACCGATAAAAAAAATCAAAACAAAATTTTTAGGACAAGTTGGTATCATCTCTTTTTTATCTATTCCTTTTGTGTTTGGATTTTTGATACCGATTATTTGGATAGGGATCTATTCTTTTGAACATTTTGCTCTTATACTCGATGATGAGTTTTTTCAAACCATACTCAATAGTTTTGGTGCTGCTTTTATCTCGGCTATTGTTGTTGTGAGTATTGCTATTACACTTGGATATACAGCCCGAGTATTTGACAATCAATATATGAAATATCTGATTAAAGTGGCTACTTTAGGATATTCAATTCCTGGGGCTGTTATTGCTGTAGGTATTATTATATTGAGTACGAGTATAGATAATTATCTTATCGAAAGATTTGATTTTGATGGATTGTTATTGGGTGGTACGATTATAATACTTTGTTTTGGATATACGGTACGATTTTTGGCTGTTGGTTTAAATAGTGTAGAATCTTCATTTGAGAAAATAGGGCTCAATGTAAACCGAGCATCAAGAAGTTTAAACAAATCTTTATTTACAACACTTATAAAAGTAGATCTGCCCCTTATAAAAGGGGGTGTGATCGCTGGATTTATTTTGGTGTTTATAGATATCTTAAAAGAGTTACCTGCGACACTCATTTTACGACCATTCAACTACGAAACTTTGGCAACAAAAACTTATGAATTAGCCTCAATCGAAATGGTACAAGAGTCATCTGTCTATGCTTTGAGTATCGTACTGATATCAATTATACCAATTATTTATATATTAAAGGAAACAAATGCAAAAGATACTCGACCTCAGTAATATCTCAAAATCTTTTGGGAAGACTGAAGTTTTAAAAAATATTACCTTAGATATCCAAAAAGGGAAGATTATCTCTCTTTTGGGAAAAAGTGGAAGTGGAAAAAGTACACTACTGAATATTATTGCAGGTTTTGAACAAAGCCATACAGGTGAACTTCGTCTGAATAATACCATTTTATCTGGCAAAGATATTTTTATAGAACCACAACACCGAAATATCGGATTTGTTTTCCAAAACTACGCACTTTTCCCTCATATGACAATTTTTGAAAATATCACTTTTGGAATAGATAATTTACCAAAAGAGGAAAAAAGACAAATAGCTCGTGATCTTTTATCTTTAGTACACTTAAATGGCTACGAATCGCGATATCCACACGAATTATCAGGTGGACAACAACAACGAATCGCACTGATACGATCAATGGCACTCAATCCAGAACTGATACTTTTAGATGAGCCATTTAGTGGTATCGATACGATGCTTAAATCACAAATACAAAAAGAACTTTTATCCATACTCAAAGCTACTCAAAAAACAGCAGTAATAGTGACACACGATAGTAGTGAAGCGATGGCGATGAGTGATAAAATCATCTATTTAGAAG
>JBASAI010000112.1:0-5082 GCA_049650525.1 Arcobacteraceae bacterium | reverse complement strand
GATCATTCAATTTAAGCTTTTCAAACTCTCGTTTGTCTGTCTTGCTTTGTGGATGGGATTATAATAGGTTTTTTCTTTATTGTCAAGAGGTTTTGCTTTGCTGGAGCTTAAATTTTGAAATTCTTTTTTAACGCTTTGCGATGACTAATTTCTTTTGTCTAAAATACAGTAATATTTGATATAATACGAACTATATATATAAGAGGAATAATTAATGAATTTAGAAGAGATTGATAAAGCATATGTATTAAACACTTATGCAAGAAACTATGTAAATTTTGTGAGTGGTACAAATGCCACTTTAACTGATGATAAAGATAATAACTATATTGATTTTACATCTGGAATCGGAGTAGTATCGTGTGGGCATGGAAATAAAAGAATTGCAGATGCTATTTGTAAACAAGTAAATAACATCACTCATATCTCAAATTTATATGCAATTCAGCCGCAAGCACAACTTGCACAAAAAGTTGCTCAACTTTCAGGTTATGATGTAGCAATGTTTTTTGCTAACAGTGGAGCTGAAGCAAACGAAGGGGCTATTAAAATAGCTAGAAAATATGGTGAAACAAAGTTTAATAATAAAAAATATAAAGTGATCACATTAGAACACTCATTTCATGGAAGAACAATCACTACAGTAAAAGCAACTGGTCAAAGTGCAATGCATAGTGATAACTTTTCTCCATATCCTGATGGGTTTTCTTATAATGCGCAGATAAATGATATTTATAACTCTATTGATGATCAAACTGTTGCAGTGATGTTAGAGTTAGTCCAAGGGGAAGGTGGGGTTCAACCATTTCCAAAAGAAGATATACAAAAACTAGCAGCTTATTTAAAAGAGAATAATATTTTACTTATCGTTGATGAAGTACAAACAGGAGCTTACAGAACAGGTGAATTTCTAGCATCAAATTTATATGATATCAAACCTGATATTATCACTATGGCTAAAGGCGTTGGCTCTGGTGTTCCTATTGGAATCGTTATGACTACACACAAAGATATTTTTGAACCAGGTGACCATGGAAGTACTTTTGGTGGAAACTATCTCAGTACTGCATCTGCACTTGAAGCGTGTACTATTTTGGATGAGATTAAAAATGATGGCTCTTTAGATGCAACTATTATCTATTTCGAAACGAAACTCAAAGAGTTTTATGAAAATAATAGTGATATTTTTACAGATATAGTTGGACTAGGATTAATGAGAGGATTACGAGTAATCGATGCATCAACACTTGCAAAAGTGATTAAAAATGCTTTTGAATCTGGTGTATTAGTACTCAAAGCTGGAAAAAACACCTTACGATTTTTACCACCACTTACCATATCTAACGATGAGATTGATGAAGGTTTCAAAAGACTAGGACAAGCAGTTGAAACGATTTAGTCTTTTACTCTTACTCGCAACGAGCTCTCTATATGCAGCAATAGAGGATAAAAACTATTTGTCTCAGACAAAAGAGGATATTTTTAACTACTCATATGAAAAAGCAGCACAAGATAGTAATAAACTACAAAATGATTGGATTAGTCCAATTATTTATACTTACACAAATAATAAATCTGATACATCTTCAAATGATGGAGATGGTACCTATAGAAATAGTAATTCCAATATTAAGATTTCTCAGCCAATTTTTAAAAGTGGTGGTATATATTCTGCTATAAAATATGCGAATAGTTATGAAAAATATGTAAATACAGATATCGACACCCAAAGAAAAGAGCTTATAAAACAAGTTATTAATGTAGTTTATCAAATAAAACAAATAAATATCACTATAGAAAAACAAAAGCTTCTTGTAAAAAATGCAGAAATTGACATACAAAGAAAAAAAGAGCTCGTACTCAATGGACTCAGTGATTCTTCATTTTTAGATAATGCAATCATCGAAGCAAATACGAGAAAAAACACACTTGTTGATTTAGAATATCAAAAAATTGAGCTCGTTAATACATTATCAACTATTTCAGATAAAGAATATGAAGAGTTAGAATTACCTGTATTTACCATTTTAGATAATGATGAGTTTTTAGACACTAATATTTATCTCAGAAAAGCATCTGAAGATATCGAAAGATCTTATTGGATAAAAAATATGATTATCTCTTCATATTTACCGACTGTTAATTTTACTACTGATTATACTCGATATCATAGTAGTGATGACAATAGTTTAGATGATAATACAAGAGTCGGTTTCAATATCACTATACCACTTGATATCAGAGTATCAAATGACATACAAAGCAATAGAATTGCCTATTTACAAAAAAAACTTATTTCAACAGATACCAAAAAAGAAGAAAGTTCACTTTATAACAGTTCTATGGCAAAAGTTACTAATATAGAAAAAAAAATTATCATTGCTCAAAATAATGTCGAACTTTATGACTCTTTATTAACACAACTAGAAGAACAATTAAGTGTAGGAATGTCAACACCATCAGATGTAGAAACGATGAAAAATTCTAAAAAAATAAATTCTTTTGAAGTAAAAAGTTTGGCTATTGATATACAACTCGAACTTTTAGAGATATACTCAAGAATAGAAAGTTAATATGAACGATAGCGTTGCCTTTAGTGACTATTTTCAAGATTGGCTGTATGGAAGAAATGGTTACTATGCAAACTATAAAACCATAGGGAAAGATGGTGACTTTTATACGGCTGTGAGTTCTAGTAGGTTTTTTGGTGGAAGTATAGGTAAAAGAGTCGTTGATATCATCAAAGATGGTTTTCTCAGTCCCGATACAACTATTGTAGAGATAGGCGCTCATCATGGCTACCTTTTAGCTGATATGATTCAATTTATATTTACAATAGAACCTGCCCTTATCAAAACATTAAAATTTGCTATTGTTGAAAGATATGCTCATCTTCAAAAAAAACAAAAAGAGTACTTTGAAAAATGTTTTGGTGATGAGATAGAACTGATTCATTATAATGATATAAGTCAACTCAAACTTGAAAGTGCATTTGTCGTAGCAAATGAAATATTTGATGCATTTCCTTGTGAACTTGTTTTTACGGATACGAAAATAGACACACTGCAAATAGCATCTGTAAAAAACCACATCATCAATTTTGAAGAAAATATAGATAAAAATATTCAGAATCATTGTGAGAAATATACTATCTCAAAAGGTGAAATAGCTGTAGGGTATGAAGAGTTTGCAGCAACATTAGCAAAAAATATTCAACACTTTGAATTTATATCATTTGATTATGGAGAGTTGTACCCTAGAAATGATTTTTCTTGTAGGATTTATGAAAAACACTCTGTATTTCCACTCTTTGATGAGCAAGTGAATTTAGAAAAATACTATCAAAGATCAGATATCACTTACGATGTTCATTTTGGACATTTGATAGATTGTTTTAAAAATAATGGTATCCAGCATATTTCATATGAAACACAACTCAAAGCATTGGTGCGGTTTGGTATTATTGAACTGTTGGAAATATTACATAAAAATGTAGATGAAAAAATATATTTAAGTGAAGCAAATAAAGTAAAAACGCTTTTAAACCCTACGGGAATGGGTGATAGATTTAAAATGGTATGTTTTAGAAAATTAAAAATTAAAAAGTAAAAATAACAAAAGGGTAAAAATGAAACTAATTATAAATGGCGAAGACAAAGTATTTGAAGATGGCAATTCATTAAAAAATATCATTGTTTCTCTCCAAGTAGAAGATAAAGTAATGGCAGCAGCTGTCAATATGGATATCGTTAAAAAAGATGAATGGATAAACTATTTTCCAAAAGAAGATGATAAAATAGAACTACTCCAATTTGTTGGTGGAGGATGACAACTCCTATTTTAACGAATAATACCATTTATTGGTTATTAAATAGTATTGTTATATAATTATATAAAATTAAAGGATATTCTTCATGAAAAAGAATTTATTAAAAATAGCATCAGTTGCACTTATAGCAACTATTTTAGTTGGTTGTTCAGCAAAATTATCACCAGAAGAGCAAGCAGAAGCAGATTTTAGATGTAAACAAAATGGACAATTGGCTCCTCAATGGACTTGTAACCCATATTTAGAGGGATCAATTGTAGCACTTGGCGTTGCTCCTAGAAATGCTGGTAATGACTATGGTATGCAAAGAACTGAAGCAATGGCTGGTGCAAGAGATGAATTAGCAAGACAGTTAAGTGTTAAAGTAAGTAACTTATTTAAATCTTTTAAAGCAACAACAGGTTCTAATAGTGATGCAACATTTGATAAAGCAAACTCTGATGTTTCAAAACAATTAGCAAGTGAAACTTTACAAGGAACAAGACCAGTTGAAACTTGGCAAGGTACTGATGGTACTCTATATCTTTTAGTTGGATTAAATACTAACGCTGTAAAACAAGAAATGGATAAAGCAGTAAAAACATCATTTAAAAATGATCAGGCAATGTATCAAAAGTTTTTAGCTGCTAAAGCTGACGGTGAACTTGATGCAGAGTTAGAAAAAGCTGCTCAATAACATTCAAATCAAATAGATTTAAAAAAGGTAGGGAATTCCCTACCTTTTTTTTAAAGGGAAAAAATGTTAAAAGTTACTGTATTTATTGTCAGTATTATTTTATTTATAGGCTGTAATTCTCAACATAATACAACTCCAAAAAATGAAAAACCCAAATGGTTATTTGATCCATATATAGATGGCGATAATGTAGCAGCAGTAGGATGTTCTCAGATACATTTTAAAGGGATTGAAGCACAAAAAAATTTAGCGATATCTCGAGCAATCGATAGAATCGCAACACAAAATAGCGTAATTGTAGAGAATATAACCATGAGACAAAGAGTAACTACAAATAATAATCAAAGAGGCAATTCAAGCTCAACTTCTTCTTCTTTGCATACAGTTAATAAAGTCAAAATCAGTACAATAATAAAAGATATCTACACTAAAGAAAATGGAGAAATATGCATATGGGTAGTCCAACGATGAAAAAATCATTAATTTTAATACCACTATTATCAACTTTTTTACTATCAGCAGATAGTTTTGAAGTGTTTAAAAAACAACAAAATTCTAATTATACACAATACCAAAA
>JBASAI010000111.1:0-5917 GCA_049650525.1 Arcobacteraceae bacterium | reverse complement strand
CTGCTGTATGATATCCAATAGTAGGTAACTGTAAAGTCGTACCTTGAATACTTCCTTTTGTGGCTTGGATGATTCTTCCTAATTCTGTCACACCCAAGGAACTTTTTTTGCCATTTTGTTTCATGATGTTTTTTAAATACGAATCTTTAAAGTGATAGTTTATATTATTTTCTATACAAATACTTTTTATCTTATTTTTAAGTGGCGATCGAAATACTCCATGTTCATCTCGGTTTCTTAATACTATATCTAAACGGTTGATATCTTCTACATTTTTATAAGGACTGGTATCTAAAACCAAAAGTTCATCAGTTGTTAAATCAAATCTTTTAAAATATTCTAGTAAAAAACGCCAGCTTTTTCCAGCTTCTTCTGATGCAGTGAAAAATGAAGTTCCTTGATATCCTAAATGATACATATAGATTATGATGGCTACAGAAATGACATTGTCAAGTTGTGCAGATACAAGATCATCTTCGATAGTGAGCTGATCCACAAAAGCGATAGGAGTTCCTGGAAATAGATGACTAAATCCATCTACTCTAAAAATAATATTGTTTCTTCTTTCACATAAAAATGCATCTTGAATCGTGCCCAGTCCTAGGTAGCTTCCAGACCATGGCTCATATGCTTGTACTTTTTCATTGACAAATCTATCTGTAAAATTTTTGAGAAGATTTTCACTGTTTGATGTTCCTGTTAAATCTGCTTGGTTTTTTGCTATAAATGCTGCATATTGAAACTCATTGTGTCCTGTACAAATCAAACCATGTCTATCGGCATGTGCCGAGATATATCCACTTGTAGGATCTTTTCCTTTTGCTACAAGGACACCATCATAGTATTCTACATCCAAATTTAACTCTTCTAGTTCTCTTTTTACAGACATAAAAAAAGGATGCTCTGCACCAACTACACTTGGTACTCGAATTAATTGTTTTAAAATATCGTAAAATTTTTCCATTATTCTATGATCTCTTCATTATTGAGCTCATGAAATTCACTTTGTTCAATTCTTTCTTCGTTAAAGTATTCTATTTTATCTTCTGCAATCTCTAAGTTTTTAAAATTTGCAATATGAAAAACAGCATCACCTTCTTGGACAAGTGGTATCTCTGATTTTCCTATAATGATCCCATCAAAAGGAGCCAATACTTCAAAACTATCATCCCCTAAAGGCTCATCGATAAAGGCAATAATTTCATTTTCTTTTACAGTATCGCCAAGTGCTTTGATAGTTCGAAGCATTCCACTTTCAATAGATCGTATCCATTTACTACTTTTTGTGATCACTGGAGTTTTGAGTGTTCTTTTTCGTGTAACTTGAGGAAGCATCTCATTTTTTCGTAAAACATTTACAAGTCCATTGACTCCGATACGAATACTTGTCTCATCAAAGCGTAATGCTTCTCCTGCCTCATAGAGTAAAATAGGTACACCTTTTTCTTGTGCAACGGCACGAAGCGATCCATCTCGTAGTTCAGAGTGCAGCACAACAGGTGCGCCAAAGGCTTTGGCTAGATTAAAAGTATATTCATTTTCTATATTTGTTCTCACCTGTGGTAAGTTTGATTTATGTATAGAAGCTGTGTGCAGATCGATCCCTAAATCACATTTTAAAACTATCTCATCAAAAAATACTTTTGCAACTCGACCAGCCAAGCTTCCTTTACTACTTCCTGGAAAAGAACGATTTAGATCTCGCCTATCTGGAAGATATCGTGAAAGGTTCATGATTCCATATACATTGACAATCGGTACAAGTATTAAAGTACCCTTGAGTCGTTTCAAGATATTGAGCTTACGAAATCTTCTTATTATCTCAATACCATTGAGTTCATCCCCATGAATAGCAGCACTCACAAAAACAATAGGACCATCTTTTTTCCCTCTGATTACCCGAACTGGTAATTTTGTAGGGGTATTATAAAGTTTTGGTAACTCTATATTTATAGTGATATTGGTATCTCGAGGTATCTCAACCCCACCTAACACAAACGCTTTGCTTGGCATATTTATGCTCCTATATTATCTCGTTTTATTTTTCGTTTTTTTGTAGGGTTTTCAGGGGATACAGGTGTAACATTTTTTTCAATATAATCCATGATTTTTCCAGCGATATCAAGATTTGTAGATTTTTCAATCCCTTCTAATCCTGGACTAGAATTTACTTCCATAACTAAAGGTCCTCTAGAAGATGGAATCATATCAACACCACAAACTCCTAATGCCATCGCTTTTGCAGCTGCAAGTGCTGTACTTTTTTCTTTTCTTGTGAGTTTATGGGCTGTTGCACTTCCACCTTGGTGTAGATTTGATCTAAAGTCACCTTCTGCACCTTGGCGTTTCATTGCACCCACAACTTCTCCTCCAACTACTAAAGCACGAATATCTGCTCCACCAGCTTCTTCTATGAACTCTTGTACGAGTAGGTTTACATCCATTCCATAAAAAGCATCGAGTACTGATTTTGCTGCTTTCTCGCTATCAACCAAAACAACACCAACACCTTGTGTCCCTTCTAATATCTTAAGTACAAGTGGTGCTCCACCACTTAACTCGATGATATCTTTTGCATTTGATTTATTTGATGCAAAAACAGTTTTTGGCATATCAACATCAAATTTAGAAAGCACTTGCAGGCTTCTAAGTTTATCTCTACTTCTAGCAATCGCTAAATTCCCAGATACACTAAAAACATCCATCATCTCAAAATGCCGAACCATTGCAGTCCCATAAAATGTACGACTCGCTCCAATACGAGGAATAATAGCATCGGGAGTAGGGAGCTCTTTCCCTTGATAATTGATCTTAAGTTCACCTTTCATGATCTCAATAGAACACTTCAAATAATCAATAACTCTTATATCCCAACCTTTTGCAACTCCTGCCTCTACTAATCTTTGTGTTGAATAGAGTTTTGGGCTTCTTGATAATATATATACTTTCATTCTGTTTCCTTTTATTTTTCTGTGTGTATTGTGGCTAAATTTTCTTCTTCTACATCGACCAAAAATTTACCACTTAAAAACTTTCTTCCTAAGAGCATAGGAAATTTCATGTCAGCTCGATTGGTTAAAGAGATAACACTTTTATACCGTTTTCCAAAAAACTCAACACTTACTTTTATAGATGGTCGCATTTGTACTTGTCCATTTGAACTTTTGACTTGTTTGATCTTATATATAGGGAAAGTCATTCTTTTTCCATGATAAGAAGCATGTACTTCATCAAGAAGTGTAAAACTTACTGTGTCATTTTTTACAACTATATCATCACAATGCAAAGCACTAGAATCTGCACCTGTATCTACTTTTGCATCTAAATCAAATAATTCTAAATCTATAATAGATATAGTTTCTTTTCGACCGATTATCTTTTTTTCTGTTGTCACAAAATCTCCTATTGTTGTAAGGGTTATATTTAATAATTATATCATATGTTATCATTAAATATAGGTGTAATTTTGCATTTGCATTTGAAAAATTTATGAAGAGTTAAATTAAATTGAAATTTTGTTAAGAAGGTTGTTCTTAAAGATATAAAAAAGGTACAGAGACCTTTTCTATAGTATATATTTTGAAGTAATTACTTATTTATTTTGTTGCATCATTTATAGCATCTTTTGATTTTTCAAAGGCACTACTTACACTATCTGCTGCTTTATCGATCTCACTTTTTTCTTCACAACCTGTGATTGCCAATGCAAATACTGAGGCTAATACTAACGCTAATGTTTTTTTAATCATATTTTCTCCTTTATTAAAAACGCATTATATTCTTTTCTTATTTAAATTAATATAAAAATTTATTATTTTTTATAAATGTATTTACTAGATAGTATCATTCATAATCTATTAATTTTAAGATAGTATGATATTACAAATTTATTACGAGGAAACATAATGATTAAAATGATCAAGTCGATTTTTATTGCTTTATTATTAGTAAGTACTGCAAACGCATCGAACAAAATCTCACAAGACGATATTAAAGAGATGGAATCTTTACCTTTATTTCAAGGTGCTCAAGTGACTATAAAAGATGGATATGATAAAGGTAGTGTGTATATTTTAAATGTAACAGTACGAGGTCAATCAGACAATATTTATCTTACAAAAGATAAAAAATATCTCATTTCAGGTGATGTTATGAGTACTCAAGATGGTCAACGATTAGAGATTCCTATTGATATGTCAGTTACTAAAGATAAAGAAGCATTTACTTTTGGGACAGGAAAAAATGAATACATTTTATTTACAGATACGGAATGTCCTTATTGTAAAAAATTCGAATCATATTTTAGTCAAATTGAAAATAAAGTAAAAATTAAAATTTTCTTTTATCCTTTATCGTCTCATTCTAATGCAAAAGATATATCTCTGTATATAATGAATAAAAAATCATACAAAGAAAAAGTAGACGCATTATTGAATACTACAAAAGACACAGAAGCTTTTGTAAATAGAAAAATTGATCCAAAAGAGTTAAAAAAGTTAGAAGCACATCTTACACAACAAATGGAAGTGCCAAATAAATTAGGTGTAAGAGGAACTCCATCGATATTTGATCTACAAGGAAATAAAGTTTCTTGGGTAGAGATGCTTAAAGGGTATGGTATAACGGTTAAATAAACCGTTATATCAGATAGGTTGAGATGATTTGATTTTTAAATCATGCCCAACAGTTACTTTACCTGAGTATTTTCAAAAATATTACAAACAACTTTAGCCCCAATAATAACTATATCATATGTCATAAAAAGTCTTTTAAAATAATTTTTCGGTGTATACAATTTAAATGTGAATTGCCGTTACAAGAAAGATAAAGAATTTTTTAATATAATAATTCAGAATCATTATATTAAAAAGTTTTGAACAAATTTTAACAATAAGGAAAGTTATGATGAAAAGAATAGCAGGAGTAGTATTAGTTGGTGCATTGAGTATTGGATTTACTGGGTGTCTGGGAGAAAGTGACTCAGTGAGTTGTAGTGGCGAAACAGTAAGTGAGCTCGTAGAAGAAATATCAATGCCAATAATAAAAGAAGAATTATTTATCAAACTTCTAAATAATAAAGGCATGGCTAATGGAATGTTGTATCAATCAGTAAAAGCTATGGCAGAGTTTTCAGATAAAGAGATCAACTATAACGATACGGTCAAGGGATATGATGCGGCAAAAGCTGAATTAGAAAAAGAGTTTGAAAAATCAAATTTTATATTAACTGATATTAGAACAACAGCAAAAGAAAAAGAGATAAATAAAGTAGTATGCATGGGAAAAGCGACTGTGAAAACGCCTAATTATACAGTATCATATGATTTGGAATATAATGCTCAACTAGGAGACAAGAAAGAAAATGTTTATGTTGAAATTACAAGATTAAACTAAAAGTAGTGTGCATTGGCATGTCAGACCCAATGCCTTACTTTTTATTTCTTTTTTGAGAAGCTTTTTTCATTTTCGCTTTTTTCTTTGCTTTTTCTTTTGCTAGTTTTAAATTGGCTGCTTTTCTTGCATTTATAACTTGTTCTTCTTGATTATTTTGGTTAAAAGCAACTTTAACTGCATTTTTATTTTGATTACCTTTGGCTGCAATTTTGTCCATATTTTTAGTATTTACTTTTGAACAGTTTATCTCTTTCATAGTTATTCCTTGATTTAAAACTTGATAATAATAATTTAAATTTGATTGTTGAATGTAAAGTGGCAGAGAGTGGGGGATTCGAACCCCCGGAGGTATGACCCTCGCCGGTTTTCAAAACCGGTACGTTCGACCAACTCTGTCAACTCTCTACTTGTATAGTGGTGCGAACGGTCGGAATTGAACCGACACTCCGAAACCGGAATTGGATTTTAAGTCCAACGCGTCTACCTATTCCGCCACGCTCGCACATGTTCTTGAAAATGAATT
>JBASAI010000110.1:0-4712 GCA_049650525.1 Arcobacteraceae bacterium | reverse complement strand
TTTGTGAAGTCTATCATCTATTTTTCATCTCTTTTTCTATCTAGCCATACCATGATAGCTTTTTGTGCATGGAGTCTGTTTTCTGCTTCTGCAAAAATATATGGTGAATACTTTTCAAAAGTTTCGGTACTTACTTCATACTCTCTATATGCTGGTAAACAGTGTAAAAAGATCGCTTTTTTATGCGCTTTTTTCATCATCTTCTCATCTACCATAAACCCTTTAAACTCTTTTACTTTTTTCTCTTTTTCTTCTTCTTGACCCATAGAAACCCAAGTGTCTGTTGTCACAACAGTTGCTCCTTTTACAGCAGCTTTTGGATCATTGGAGATGATGATTTTTGCGCCACTTTTTTTGGCGATCTTGAGTGCATCTTTTAAGATTTTTGGATCTACTTCATACCCTTTAGGTGTCGCTACTCGTAGCTCAAATCCTAATTTTGCAGCTAACATAAGCCACGAATGAGTCATATTATTTCCATCACCAACATAACCAACAATAATATTCTTTTTCAGACCCGCTTCACAAATCGTAAGATAATCAGCCATAAGTTGAATAGGGTGAAATTTATCTGTAAGACCATTGATCACAGGTACTTTTGAATATGAAGCAAACTCTTCAAGCTCTTTTTGAGAATCATTTCTAATCATAATCATGTCAACCATACTACTAATTACTCGACTTGTATCAGAGATAGGTTCACCACGACCTAGCTGTATGTCATTTGAACTTAAAAATAGTCCCACTCCACCTAGCTGATAAATTCCAGTTTCAAAACTTACTCGTGTTCGAGTGCTACTTTTCTCAAAAATCATACCTAGTGTTTTTGTAGGCATATATTTTTTAAATATTTTCTCTTTTGTTTCTTTTTTGATTTGAATTGCTAAGTCTATAATATCTAATAGCTCATCTTTTGTATAATCTTTTAATGTTAAAAAATGTCTCATAGTATCTATGCTTCCTTTTCTCTAATGATATCTGCACCCAACGCAGTTAATTTTTTTTCTAATCTATCATATCCTCTATCAAGATGATATATTCTGTGGATATTTGTTTCTCCATTTGCGACAAGTGCAGCTATTACCAAAGCACTACTTGCTCGTAAATCTGTAGCCATTACATCAGTTCCTAGAAGTTTTTCTGGCGTTCCTTGGATATGTGCCGTTGTACCATTTACTGTTATTTCTGCACCCATTCGTACAAGTTCACTCACATGCATAAATCTATTTTCAAATAGTTTTTCATCGATGATACTCATACCATTTGCCACAGTTGCTAGTGCCATAAACTGCGCTTGCATATCTGTAGGAAATCCTGGATATTCTGTTGTTGTAATATTGACAGCTTTTACTTCTTTTGCAGGTAAGATTGTGATGCTAGTTTCATCTTTTAATATTTCAAAACCCATCTCTTCAAATTTTGCTATTACCGCTTCTAAATGTTTTGGTTCTACACATTCTACTTTAAGTGTAGTATTTGTAATAGCTCCAGCACAAAGATATGTTCCTGCTTCTATTCTATCTGGAATGATAGAAAAATCTTTCATCGGAAGAAGTTTTTGATTTGAACCTTCTATAATGATCGTATTTGTACCAATTCCGTCTATTTTTATCCCAGCGCCTTTGATGATCTCACAAAGTTGTGTCACTTCGGGCTCTTTTGCAGCATTGATAATAGTAGTAGTTCCCTCTGCTAATGCTGCCGCCATAACGATATTTTCAGTTCCTGTTACAGTGATCTTGTCAAAGACAATAGTTGCACCTTTGAGTCCATTGGGAGCTTTTGCTTCGATGTATCCATTTTTGATTTCTATTTCTGCACCCATTTGCTCTAATGCTTTAAGATGAAGATCGACGGGGCGTTGCCCAATAGCACAGCCACCTGGTAATGAAACTTCACAATGACCAAATCGTGTAAGAAGTGGACCCAAAACCAAGATAGAAGCACGCATCGTTTTTACGATATCGTAAGTTGCTTTTGTTTTATGGATGGTTGTAGAATCTATATCTAAGATATTTTTATCTTTTGTATAGCTAGACCCTAGTATCTCAAGTAATTGAAGTAGCGTATTTATATCGACTACATCAGGCAGATTTGTTATGTGTAGTTTGTTTGCTGATAAGATTGTGGCAGCTAAAAGTGGCAACGCAGCATTTTTTGCTCCGCTTATCTTTACACTACCTTTGAGGTTTTTTTTTCCAATTACTTTTAAATAATCCAACTGATACATCCTTTTTTGAAAAATAGTTTATATTATATCTTTATAATGTTATAATTCACTTTATGGAAGTTAAAATCAATAAAGAAAATTATTTTATAAGTAAGTTTGCCGATTCAAAATTTATCGGTGATGATGGTGCTGTTGTTGGAAAATATGTCTATAGTATGGATGCGTTTTTTCAAAATGTTCACTTCAAAACAGAGTGGATGACTCTAAAACAAATTGCGATCAAGTCGATGCTTGTCAATATAAGTGACGCCATAGCGATGAACGCCAAACCAAAATATGCACTTCTTAGCGTAGCAATTCCACCTGCATATACACTAGCAGATTTGGATGATTTAGCCTCAGGATTCAGAGAAGTAGCAAAAAAGTTTGGTATCACTATAATAGGTGGCGATACTATCGCAAATCACAAGCTAGATATCTCGATCACAATCATCTCAAAAACAAAAAAACCGATCTATCGTACAGGAACAAAAGAGGGTGATTTCATCTGTTTTACTGGTGAGTTGGGAAGTGTCAAAAAAGATCTAGAAAAACTACTCGATGGTAAAAAAGTGAAAAAAAACTCAAAATTTCTAAAACCAAAACTCCATCCAAAATTTTTTTATGAAATCGCACCCTACACAAATAGTGCGATGGATATCTCCGATGGTTTGTTTTTTGAACTTGAAAGACTCTCAAAAGCAAACAACATAGGCTTTGATTTTTTTGATGAGATCAGTAAAAAAATAGGGTGTAGTGGAGAAGAGTACGAACTGCTTTTTAGTTTCGATCCAAAACATACAAAAAAGATCTCAAAAATAGCCAAAAAACATAAAGTACCTCTCAATATATTTGCAAAAGCAGTTGATGGCAAATATGAATGTGAATGTAAAGGGCATCATTTTTGATAGAAAAATATTACAATAACGATATCTTAGATATAATAACACAATTTTAAAAAGAGAGAAATATATGATAAAACAACACTATTTAAGCCACAGTCAAATCGATGTTTATTTTAAACAAAGCAAAGATGATTTCGTAGTAACTGAAGTACCACTTTATGAGTTTAGTGGAGAGGGTGAACATCTTATTTTAAAAATACGAAAAAAAGATCTGGCGACTTGGGATGCTTTACAAATCATCTCAGATACAGTTGGTTGTAAAAATAGAGATATCGGATATGCAGGACTCAAAGACAAAAATGCGATGACGGTACAGTACATTTCGATCCATAAAAGTTTTGAAGATAAAGTAGATGCTTTTTCTCATCCTCAGATAAAAATATTAGAAAAAACATACCACAACAACAAGATCAAAATAGGGCACTTAAAAGGGAATAAATTTTTTATTCGTTTGAAAAGAGTACAGCCAATGCACCGTATGAAACTCGAATCTGCTTTGCAACAGATCGTGACCTTTGGGATGCCAAATTATTTTGGATTTCAAAGATTTGGTCTCGATGGTGATAACTACAAAAAAGGTGAAGAAGTAATTGCAGGTACTTTAAAAGTACGCGATAGAAAACTTAAAAAAATGTATGTAAATGCGTATCAGTCATACTTATTCAATGGCTGGTTATCAAAAAGAATCGAGATCAGTAAAATTGTGGAGAGCTTCAAAGCAGAAGAGATAGCTGAAAAATTGAACTTAAGTGTAGAAACTATAAAACAGATGCAAACACAAACACACCCTTTAAAAGTGTTAAAAGGGGATGTTTTTTCTCACTATCCATATGGAAAACTATTTAATATAGAAGATTTAGAAGAGGAAGCAGAAAAATTTGCAAACAGAGACAGAGTACCGACTGGACTTTTAAGTGGAAACAAAACAAAGTTTGCAATAGATGATGCTTTGAAATTTGAAGAAGAGTTTATCAAAGAGACAAAAGAAGATGGTGCAAGAAGATTTGCATGGATTTTTCCTACAGATATCAGCAGTGAATATAAAGAGGAAAAAGCATGGTTTGAGCTCAGTTTTGAACTTCCAAAAGGAAGTTACGCTACAGAATTTATCAGTGAACTTATTCACTAGAAAACAGCTTAAGACAGAAGAAATATTAAAAAAACCTTTAATATTTCTTCTGCCATATAATTAATCTAACTAAATAGTATTTAAAAATACTCTATTTTTGTTATAATCAAAATTATTACAATCAAAGGAATTGCCTATGCAAAAAACGAATATTGCTAAAAAAACAGCAGATATATTGTTCTCTTATTGGACGACAATATTTGCTTTTTTTATTTTAGCATCTGGAGCCGCTGTTGCGACATTTTTAGAAAATGATTTCGGAACATCAACAGCAAGAGTTTTAGTCTACAACAGTATCTGGTATGAAACAGCACTTGTTTTATCAATAGTTAACCTCATAGGTATTATCAATAGAAGAAAAATGTGGAAACAAAAAGCAAAATTTATTTTTCATAGTTCATTTGTAGTTATACTTATCGGTGCTGCAATGACAAGATATATTGGATATGAAGGGATAATGAAAATCCAA